>NZ_JAXRUU010000051.1:0-22989 GCF_034497445.1 Halorubrum sp. AD140 | reverse complement strand
GAGCGCGTCCAGAAGCTCCTGGAGGACCTGACGGGCCAGCGGCTGATGTTCAACTACTTCCGGCTCGGCGGGGTCGTCTGGGACCTGCCGGAGCCGCGCGAGGAGTTCTTCTCGAACACCCGCGACTTCCTCGACCAGCTGCCCGAGTCCGTCGAGGAGTACCACAACCTCGTCACCTCCAACGAGATCTTCCAGATGCGGACGATCGGCACGGGGATCCTCCCGCCGGAGGTCGCGAAGAACTACGGCGCGACCGGCCCCGTGCTCCGCGGGTCGGGCGTCGACTACGACCTGCGGCGCGACGACCCGTACGGCTACTACGACGAGCTCGACTGGGACGTCGTCACCGAGGAGGGGTGCGACAACTTCAGCCGCCTGCTCGTGCGCATGCGGGAGGTCGAGGAGTCCGCGAAGATCATCGAACAGTGCGTCGATCTCCTCGAGGACTGGCCCGAGGACGAACGCAACATCCAGGCGAACGTGCCCCGCACGCTCCGCCCGGACGACGACACCGAGATCTACCGCGCCGTCGAGGGCGCGAAGGGCGAACTCGGCATCTACATCCGCGCGGACGGAACCGACAAGCCCGCCCGCTTCAAGATCCGGTCGCCGTGCTTCTCGAACCTCCAGACGCTGCCGGAGATGGCGAACGGCGAGTACATCCCCGACGTCATCGCGGCGCTCGGTAGCCTCGACATCGTTCTCGGGGAGGTGGACCGCTGATGGGGGCGGCACCCGCACAGCTGTTCCCCGAGTTCCTCGTCGAGACGTTCGGCCTCCCTGGCGTGCTCGGCGAGGTCGTCGCGGCGCTGATCGCGGCGGCCGTCGTCGGGAACATCGTCCTCGCGTTCACCGGCGTCGCCGGACCGTGGGCGAAACGGAAGATCACGGCGGCGTTCACCGACCGGATCGCGGTCAACCGCGTCGGTCCGTTCGGACTCCTGATCATCCCGGCCGCCGCCGTCCAGCTGCTCGCGAAGGAGCTCATCGTCCCCGAGAACGTCGATCGTCCGTCGTGGGACATCGCGCCGGTCATCCTGCCCGCGTCGGCGCTGCTGGGCTTCTCGGTGATCCCGATGGGTCGGCTCGGACCGATCAACTTCCAGCTGGCGGACCCCGAGGTCGGGTTCGCACTGGTGTTCGCGTTCGCCTCCATAGCCTCGATCTCGCTGGTGATGGCCGGCTACGCGTCGAACAACAAGTACTCGCTTCTCGGCGGGCTTCGCGCGGTCGCACAGAACCTCGCGTACGAGATCCCGCTCATCGTCACCGCGATGTCGGTCGTGATCTTCGCGGGGACGCTCCAGATGAGCGGCATCGTCGAGGCGCAGACGGCCACGTTCGTGACGGTCGCCGGGATCGACGTGCCGGCGTGGTTCGCGTTCGTGAACCCCTTCGCGTTCGTCCTGTTCCTCACGGCGAACATGGCGGAGATCGGACGGAACCCATTCGACATCCCGGAGGCGCCGACGGAGATCGTCGGCGGGTACCAGACGGAGTACTCCTCGGCGTACTTCGTCCTCTTCTACCTCGGCGAGTTCGTGCACATCTTCCTCGGCGGCGCGATCCTCGCCGTGACGTTCCTCGGCGGCGCCGCCGGGCCGGGCCCGGAGAGCATCGGCTTCATCTGGTTCGTGGTGAAGATCTGGGGCTTCTTCCTGTTCACACAGTGGGCCCGCGCTGCGCTGCCGCGCGTCCGCATCGACCAGCTGATCGAGATCGGCTGGAAGGGAATGCTGGTGCTGTCGTTCGCGAACCTGGTTCTCACGGCCGTAATCGTGGGGGTGATTGCGTAACATGATCGGACTGCTGAAATCCATGGCGACGACGATGAAGCACGCGCTGGACGGGACGACGTTCACGGTGGAGTACCCGGAGGAGGCGCCCGAGGTGAGCCCGCGCTTCCGCGGCGTCCACAAGTTCAGCCAGGAGCGGTGCATCTGGTGTCGGCAGTGCGAGAACGTCTGCCCGAACGACACGATCCAGATCGTCCAAGACGACCAGCGCAACGGGGAGCAGTACAACCTCCACATCGGGCAGTGCATCTACTGCCGGCTCTGTGAGGAGGTGTGTCCCGTCGACGCGATCCTGTTGACGCAGAACTTCGAGTTCACCGCGGACACGAAAGACGACTTCGCGTTCAACAAAGAACAGCTCAAGAACGTCCCGTGGTACAAGGGAATCGACCCGCTGGAGTCCCGAAACCCCGATCGCGGCGCGTGGATCGGGGAGGGCGACGGCGAGGTCGACTACCAGTAGCGGGCGCGTCTCGAAATCTTCAAAGGGACTCTCATAGGAGACAAACACAATGGTTTATGCTACCATCGCGTTCGGGCTGTTCGCCGCGGTCACGCTGGCGTTCGGCCTCGGGGTCGTCCTGGCGCGCGACGTGTTCCACGCCGCGTTGCTTCTGGGCGGTGCCCTCACGAGCGTCGCGGTGCACTACGTGATGCTGCAGGCGGAGTTCATCGCCGCCATGCAGATCCTCGTCTACGTGGGCGGGGTTCTCATCTTGGTCACGTTCGCCGTGATGCTCACGCGATCGGACACGGAAACGGAGGTGAATAGCGCATGAGCGACGACGATTCCGGAAGTCGCGGGCGTCTCGTGCCCGCGGTAACGGTCGGACTGCTGTTCGCCGCGATGGCCCTGACGGCGCTGTCGGCGGACTTCAGCTCGGGGGCGGCCGCGTTCCCGGCCGACGCGTCGGTCGTCCACAACATCGGGTACGCCCTCTTCAACCTCGGCGAGTACGACGTCGCGACGATCCCCTCCGAGGGGTTCCTCGCCGCGTTCCTGATCGCCGCGGTCGCGCTCGACGTCGCCGTCGACGGCGCCGTCTACCTGGCCAAACGGGAGCGAGACGACTCGATCGTCACCGCGATGGGCGACGCGTTCACCGACGGCGGCCGCGACGGAGGTGAGCGGCGATGACCGCCGTCGCGTCCTCGATTCCGCCGGAGTGGTACCTGCTGCTCTCGGCCGCCGTCTTCTGTATCGGCCTGTTCGGCGTGCTCACGCGGCGCGACGCGCTGTACTTCCTGATGAGCGTCGAGCTCATGATGAACGCGGCGAATATCAACTTCGTCGCGTTCGCGCTGTACTACGGCGACCTCACGGGACAGGTGTTCGCGCTGTTCGTCATCGCGCTGGCCGCCGCGGAGGTCGCGATCGGCATCGGCATCATCCTCGTGTTGTACCGCAACTTCGGGGTCACAGACGTGACCGTTCCAACGGAGATGAGGTGGTAACATGATAGACGTGTTCTCATACGTTCCGGCGATCGTCCTCCTGCCGTTCTTCTCGTTCCTGATCGCGCTCGGCGCCGGCAAGCACCTCCCCAAGGGAGGCGCGTTCGGCGGTATCGCGGCGACCGCGGGGTCGTTCCTGCTGTCGCTGTGGGTGCTCGCGACGGTCGCGGGCGGCGGATCGGCGAACCGCACCGTCTACACGTGGGCGAGCGCCGGCGGGATCGGCCCGACGGACGTCGAACTCACGTTCGGGATCCTCGTCGACCCGCTGTCGTCGCTCATGCTCGTCATCGTGACGCTCGTCGCGCTGCTCGTGCACGTGTTCTCGCTCGGGTACATGAACGACGAAGGCGAGACGGGCCTGCCGCGGTACTACGCCGGACTCGGGCTGTTCACGGCGTCGATGCTCGGGTTCGTCGTGGCCGACAACCTGCTGATGGCGTTCATGTTCTTCGAGCTGGTCGGGCTCTGCTCGTACCTGCTCATCGGCTTCCACTTCCGGGAGCCCGGCCCGCCGTCGGCGGCGAAGAAGGCGTTCCTCGTCACCCGCTTCGGCGACTACTTCTTCCTCATCGGCGTCGTCGCGGTCATCGGGACGTTCGGCACCGCGCAGTTCGCGGGACCGGAGTCGTTCCCCGCGCTCGCGGAGTCGGCGCTCGCCGGTGACGGGTCGGTGGCGTGGACGCCCGGCGGACTCGACCTCCAGACGTGGCTCACCGTCGTCGGCCTGCTCGTCCTGGGCGGCGTCGTCGGGAAGTCGGCGCAGTTCCCGCTGCACACGTGGCTCCCCGACGCGATGGAGGGCCCGACGCCCGTCTCCGCGCTGATCCACGCCGCGACCATGGTGGCGGCCGGCGTCTACCTCGTCGCGCGGATGTACGGCTTCTACGCGCTGACGCCGACGACGCTCGCGGTGATCGCCTTCATCGGCGGCTTCACCGCGCTGTTCGCGGCGACGATGGGCGTCGTGAAAGACGAGCTGAAGCAGGTGCTCGCGTACTCCACCATCTCGCAGTACGGCTACATGATGCTCGCGCTCGGCGCGGGCGGGTACGTGGCCGCCGTCTTCCACCTGACCACCCACGCCTTCTTCAAGGCCCTGCTGTTCCTCGGCGCCGGCGCGGTGATCATCGCGATGCACCACAACGAGGACATGTGGGACATGGGCGGGCTGAAATCGAAGATGCCCGTGACGTACTACACCTTCCTGGCCGGGTCGCTGGCGCTCGCGGGCATCTTCCCGTTCGCCGGCTTCTGGTCGAAAGACGAGATCCTCTACGAGGTGCTCGTCCACGCGCCGGGCGAACCGCTGCTGTTCGGCGGCTACCTGATGGGGCTGCTCGCGGTCCCCGTCACCGCCTTCTACACCTTCCGGATGGTGTTCCTGACGTTCCACGGCGACCCGCGCAGCGACACCGCGCGCGACCCCGAACCCGTTCGCTGGAACGTGAAGGGGCCGCTGACCGTGCTGGGCACGCTCGCGGTCGTCACCGGCCTCATCAACATGGTGCCGGTACAGAAGGTCCTCGGCCTCGAGGGGATCGACCTGCTCCACCGCTGGCTCGACAACGAGTGGGGCGGCGTCGAGGGGCTCTCCTCGCACCACTACGGCGACATCGGGCCGTACAGTAGCGAGTACGTCGTCGGCGGCGAGGTCGCCACGGTGCTCGTCGGCGCGGCCGTCTCGCTCGGCCTGGCGCTGACCGGACTGCTGGTGGCCTGGCGGCTCTACAACGTTCCGTCGCCGACGGAGCACACGGCGAAGCTCGGCGGGATCAAAGACGTGCTGTACAACAACTACTACCTCGACGAACTGCAGGTATGGCTCGCGTATCGAACCGAGGACGCTGCCGGCGGCGCCGACACCTTCGATCAGGGCATCATCGACGGCGTCGTCAACGGCGTCTCGTCGGTGAGCCTCATCGGCGGTGACCGGGTCCGACAGCTCCAGAGCGGCGTCGTCTCGCAGTACACCGCGCTGCTCACGCTCGGGCTGGTCGCGCTGATCCTGGTCCTCGGGGCCACCGGGGGGTGGTTCCTGTGATCCTCGAAGCGCTCATCGCGGCCGCGTTCGTGAGCGCGCTCGTCGTCATGCTCTCCCCGAACGAGTGGGCGGGACGGCTCGCGTTCGCGCTGAGCCTGATCCCGTTCGCCGGGTCGCTGTACCTCTGGTCCGGCTTCGACGGCTCGGGGAACGCCCTGACGGGCGGCGAGATCGCCTACCAGACCCAGATCGAGTGGCTCGAAGTCGGCGGCCGCTCCGTCTCGTGGTTCGTCGGTCTGGACGGGATCAGCCTTCCGCTCGTCGTGCTCACGACCTTCCTCGTCCCCCTGGCGATCCTCAGCGCGTGGACTCCGATCGACTCTCGCCAGAGCCAGTTCTACGGGCTGATGCTGTTCATGGAGGCGAACCTGCTCGGCGTGTTCACGGCGCTGGACTTCTTCCTCTGGTTCGTCTTCTGGGAGGCCGTCCTCGTCCCGATGTACTTCCTCATCGGTATCTGGGGCGGGCCACGGCGGAAGTACGCCGCGATCAAGTTCTTCGTGTACACGAACGCGGCGTCGCTGTTGATGTTCGTCGGCTTCATGAGCCTCGTGTTCGCGCTCGGCGACTCCGTGAGCTCGTTCGCGCTCCCGGAGATTACGGGGGCGATCGCGGACGGCGGCCTCGAGACCTGGTTCAACATCTCGCCGGACCGGATCGCGCTGGTCGCGTTCCTCGCGATGTTCCTCGGGTTCGCCGTGAAGGTCCCGATCGTTCCGTTCCACACGTGGCTGCCGGACGCGCACGTCGAGGCGCCGACCCCAGTGTCGGTGCTCCTGGCGGGCGTCCTCCTGAAGATGGGGACGTACGCGCTGCTCCGGTTCAACTTCACGATGCTGCCCGACCAGGCGTCGGCGCTCGCGATTCCGATCGCGGCGATCGCCGTGGTCAGCGTCATCTACGGTGCCATGTTGGCGCTGGCCCAGACGGACCTCAAGCGCATCGTCGCGTACTCGTCCGTCTCGTCGATGGGGTACGTCATCCTCGGGCTCGTCGTGTTCACCGAGTACGGCGTCGGCGGCGCGACGTTCCAGATGGTCGCACACGGCCTCATCTCGGGACTGATGTTCATGTCCGTCGGCGTCATCTACAACGCGACCCACACGCGGCTGGTCGGCGACATGGCAGGGATGGCCGACCGGATGCCGGTCACGGTCGGCATCCTCGTGGCCGGCGCGTTCGGCTACATGGGACTGCCCCTGATGGCCGGCTTCGCCGGCGAGTTCTTCATCTTCGTGGGGTCGTTCTCCGCGCCGACGCTTCCGTACGCGCCGGTCTTCACCGCGCTCGCGATGTTCGGCATCGTGATCGTCGCCGGCTACCTGCTGTCGGCGATGCAGAGCACGCTGTTCGGGCCGTTCGAGCTCGCGACCGACTACGAGGTCGGTCCCGCGCCGTTCCACGACGTCGCCCCACTCGCGGTGCTCCTGGTGGCGATCATCGTGCTCGGCGTCGCGCCCGACATCTTCTTCGAGATGATACGCGACGCGGCCGTTCCCGTGGTCGAGGGGGTGAGCGTCGATGGTTAACGCGCTCCCGCAGGTGGCGGCGCTGCTTCCGGCCCTGCTGCTCGCGTTCACCGGGCTCGCGCTGCTGCTCGTCGACACGATCAGTCCGGACACCCGGTCGAACACGTCGATGGCGGTCGTGAGCGCGCTCGGCGCGCTGGGCTCGCTCGCGGCGACCGTCTGGTTCGTCGTGTCGGGCACCGGCAGCGTGGACACCGGCGGCGCGATCCTGCTGTTCGCCGACGCCGTCAAGGTCGACACGCTGGCGCTGTTCTTCACCGCCATCTTCGCATCCGTGACGGCGCTCGTGGTCGTCGCGGCCCACGACTACTTCCACGACCACCCGAACCCGGCGACGTTCTACTCGCTGACGCTGTTCGCGGCGACCGGCATGTCGCTGCTCGCGGTCGCGAACTCGCTCGCGGTCGTGTTCGTCGCCCTGGAGATGGTGTCGCTGCCGTCGTACGTGCTCGTGGCGTTCCTCAAGCAAAACCGCGGCAGCGTCGAGGCGGGGCTGAAGTACTTCCTCGTCGGCGCGCTCTCCTCGGCGATCTTCCTGTTCGGCATCTCGCTGGTGTACGCGGCCACCGGGTCGCTGATACTCGCCGACGTGGCCGACGTCATCGGCGACATCGCCGCGGGAACCGACGGGCTGGACAGCCGCAGCGGGATCGCCGGCCTCGGGGTCGTGATGATCCTCGGGGGCGTCGCGTTCAAGACCGCCTCCGTCCCGTTCCACTTCTGGGCGCCGGAGGCGTACGAGGGCGCGCCCGCGCCCGTGAGCGCGTTCCTCTCGTCGGCGTCGAAGGCGGCCGGCTTCGTGGTCGCGTTCCGCGTGTTCACGGAGGCGTTCCCGGTCGGCGCGTCGCTGTCGGCCGACATCAACTGGGTGCTCGCGTTCGGCATCCTCGCGGCCGTGACGATGACGCTCGGCAACTTCGCGGCGGCCGTCCAGGAGGAGGTCAAGCGGATGCTCGCGTACTCCTCGATCGGCCACGCCGGCTACGCGCTCATCGGCGTCGCGGCGCTCTCGGCGGACGGGAGCGGCAACGGCGCAGTGATGGGCGCGGCGATGGCGCACCTGCTCGTCTACGGGTTCATGAACACCGGCGCGTTCCTCTTCGTCGCGATGGCGGAGCGGTGGGGCGTCGGACGGACGTTCGAGGACTACGCCGGGCTCGCCAGTCGCGCGCCCGTCGCCTCGACGGCGATGGCCGTGTTCATGTTCTCGCTCGCGGGGCTCCCGCCGTTCGCCGGCTTCTTCTCGAAGTACTTCCTGTTCATGGGCGCCATCGACAACGGCTTCCTGTGGCTGGCGGCGTTCGGCGCCGTCAACAGCGTCGTGTCGCTGTACTACTACAGTCGGGTGGTGAAGGCGTTGTTCATCGACGACCCCGCGTCGCCGAGCGCGCTGGACGCGATCGACGTCCGGCCGACGGCGCTGTACGCCGCGGTCGTCTTCGCGGCGGTCGCGACGGTGCTGCTGCTTCCCGGCTTCGGCCCGGTCATCGAGACCGCCGAGGCGGCGGCGTCCGCGCTGTTCTAGCGGCCTTCGCGGCCAGCGGCCCGTTTCTCACGATTTCCCGTCCGTTCTCGCTTCGTGCGGTCGACTCGACGGTCCCGCCGGTAACCGCAGGTATTCCCGCGTCCGGGCCTTCGGTCCGGTATGAGCAGGAACCGAGCGTACCGCTGTCTGAACTGCCTCGAGTACACGGTGGGGCGCGAGTTCGACACCTCCCACCTCTCGGTCACGTGTCCGAACTGCGGCTCGTTCGAGCGGTTCGTCAACGACGCGGTGTTTCAACAGTACCGCGCGTTCGAGGAGTCGCCGCCAGCGGAGATCGACTGGGCGCGACTGGACCGGACCGAGAAGCTGACGATCGCCGAGCGGCTCGTCCGCTCGACCAAGACGCTGGCGGACTTCGCCATCGTCGAGGGGAAGGCGTCGGTCGGAAAGGGGAACGCGTCGGCCGGGGACTGAGTCAGCGCGCGTACAGCTTCTCGCCGACGAGCGCCGCGAGGCCGCCGTCGGCGCTCGGCGTGACCGCCACGTACGGTCGGTCGACCGGGCCGAACACGTCGACGACGCGACCGACCGTCGAGAGCGACTCGTCGACGACGGACGCGCCGATTCGCGGCGGCGCTTCGCCGCGCTCGCCGCGGGCGATGGCGAGCCCCCCGGCGGTGCGGACGACGGTGCCGACGCGGCGCATCGTCACTCTCGGATGACCCCGAGGTAGGCGGCGATCGCCTGGACGAGGTCGTTTTTCGCCGTGTCCTCGGTACCGCGGACGACGACTGCGCCCCGCGGCTCGAACTCCCGGGAGTACGCCTTGTCGCGCTCGATCACCGCGTCGTAGCCGACCTGCTGGACCGCCTTGGCGATCTCGTCGACGGTCGGATCCTCGACCGCGAGGTCCTGCGGGACGCGGCGCCCCTCCGACCGCGACAGCTCGGCGTCGAAGTACGCGGGATAGACGACGTTCTCGACCATATCGGAGAGGCGGGTGCGCGGCCTAAGGTCGTTTCGGACCCGCGCGAACGCGGGCGCGGCGCCGCTCCCGTCGCCCGCGACGCTCAGTCGGTCCGAAACTCGAAGCGCGCTCCGCCGCTCTCGCCGGTCAGCGCGCGCGCCTTCCAGCCGTGCGCCTCGGCGATGCGCTCGCT
Source organism: Halorubrum sp. AD140 (assembly GCF_034497445.1). Lineage (NCBI taxonomy): Archaea > Methanobacteriati > Methanobacteriota > Halobacteria > Halobacteriales > Haloferacaceae > Halorubrum > Halorubrum sp. AD140. The sequence goes on along the minus strand of NZ_JAXRUU010000051.1, from coordinate 13,519 downwards.
GATAGCGAGGCCCAGCCCGGTCCCGTCCTCGGCCGTGGTGAACCCGCTCTCGAAGAGGCGGTCCGCCGCTCCGTCGGGGAACCCCCGCCCGTCGTCCTCGACGAAGAAGCTCGTGGCGCCCGTCGAATCGCGGTCCCCCCGGAACGACGCCTCGCCCACGCGGACGGTGAGCGGGTCGGCCGACGGGCGGTCGCGGTCCGCGCCGTCGTCGGACGGAGTCCGGTTGCCGGCCGAGCCGTGTTCCACGCTGTTCCGAAACACGTTCTCCAACAGCTCGCGCGTCCGCGGGGGGTTCGCCTCGAGCGTCACGTCGCCTTCGACGACCAGCTCGGCGTCGCCGGTGTCGACGCTCGCCCAGGCGTCCCTCGCGAGCGCCGCCAGAGAAACGGACTCCACCTCACCGACCGCGCGGCCCCGTCTGGCGAGCGAGAGCAGGTCGCCGACGAGCTCGTCCATGCGGTCCAGCGCCTCGGCCGCCTTCTCGAGGTGCGCCGGGTCCTCGGTCTCCTGCGCGAGGTCGACGTACCCCTCGGCGACCGAGAGGGGGTTCCGGAGGTCGTGTGAGACGATGGAGGCGAACTCGTCGAGCCGCTCGTTCTGCCGGCGGAGCGCCGTCTCGCGCTCGCGCCGCTCCGTCACGTCGGTGTAGATGGCGTACCCCGAGACGTTCTCGGCGTCGAGCCGGATCGGAATGACGTGGAGGATGAAGTGGCGGACGCCGTCGACCGTCCGCCGGCTCACCTCGCGACGGACGTTCTCGCCGCGCTGAAGGCGCGCGTTGAGCTCTGCGGCCTCCTCGACGGCCGCCTCGTCGTCGGGCACGATGTAGTCGTCGACGGACTCACCGACGACGGTCGCCGCGTCGTAGCCGAACGTCTCCTCGAACGCGTCGTTGACCCGGTGGACGATCGGATCGCCGTCGGCGTAGTCGTACGCGACCGCGGGGTCGGGGACGTTCGAGAACAGCGCGAGCAGGCGGTCCCGCTCCGCCCGGAGCGCCTCGTCGACGCGGATCCGGTCGAGTGTCTCCTCGAAGTGCGAGGCGAGCAGCCCGGCGAGGCGGCGGTCCTCGCCGTCGAAGCCGTCCGGGTCGTCCGTCGCGAGCTGGAGAACCGTGTCGTCGCCGACCGGGAGGGTGAGCAGCGCGTCGTAGGGGCTTCCGTCGTTCGAGGCCGGCCCTACCGCCGGCTCTCCGGTCTCGATCACCGACCCGGCCGACCCGTGACCGACTCGGACCCGCTCGCAGTCTCCGACGGGGACGTCGGCCGACATCGCGACCGGCTCGACCCACTCCCCGTCTCGGACGCCGACGAGACAGTGGTGCGTCGGAAAGGCCTCGTCGGCGACGGCGACGATCGTCCGGTGCGCCGCTTCGACCGACCGGACCGACGCCAGCCGCGTCGTGCCCGCGTTGAGCCGCTCGACCCGCGACGGCCGCCCGGCGGGCGCTTCTCGCGGGGACTCGCTCGCGAGGAGCCACCGAAGCGTGGCCGTCAGATCGGCCGTCGTCCTCGCGACCGCGTCGACCTCGGGGGCCGTCGCCACGTCTCCGGTCGGGTCGGCGACGAACGCGACGATCGAACCGGTCGCGTCGCGCGCACGGGCCCGGTCGAGGCCGTCGCGGTCGCGGACCACGAACGCGTCCGCGTCGGAGAGCGCGCCGTCGTCGGCCCCGGCGGGCGCGACGACGCGGACCGCGATCTCCTCGGGGAGGTCGACGGCGAACGCGTCGTCGGAGAGGTCGTCGTCGAGCGGATCGGCGGCGAGGAAGAGAACCAGCGAATCCTCGCTGGACGCGGGGGTCACGGTCGCGTAAATCTCCGACTGCGACGAGATAAATTTTCCCGTCTGCGGCGGGTCCGCCCCGTCCGCGCGTCGATTCCGGCGTCCGCCGCCGCGGACCGCCCCCGGAACCCTTTTAGACGAACACGGGTCACGTTCCCCTAATGAGCGATCTCGAAGCGGAGTACCGCCTCGACTACTTCGAGGAGGAGGGGTTCGTCCGGAAGGAGTGTCCGTCCTGTGGCGCGCACTTCTGGACGCGGGACGTCGACCGCGAGATGTGCGGCGAGCCGCCGTGTGCGGACTACAGCTTTATCGACGACCCCGGGTTTCCGGAGCCGCACTCGCTGTCGGAGATGCGGGAGGCGTTCCTCTCCTTTTTCGAAGCCCACGGACACGAGCGGATCGACCCGTACCCCGTCGCGGCGAACCGCTGGCGCGACGACGTGCTCTTGACGCAGGCGTCGATCTACGACTTCCAGCCGCTCGTCACGTCGGGCCAGACGCCGCCGCCGGCGAACCCCCTCGCCATCTCGCAGCCGTGCATCCGGATGCAGGACATCGACAACGTCGGCAAGACGGGCCGGCACACGATGGCCTTCGAGATGATGGCCCACCACGCGTTCAACACGCGCGAGGAGGTCGACGAGGACGAGTACGCCTACCACGGCGAGGTGTACTGGAAGGACGAGACGGTCGCGTACTGCGACGAGCTGTTCGAGTCCCTCGGCGCCAACGTCGACGAGATAACCTACATCGAAGACCCGTGGGTCGGCGGCGGCAACGCCGGCCCCGCGATCGAGGTCATCTACAAGGGCGCGGAGCTGGCGACGCTCGTCTTCATGTGCATGGAGCGGGACCCCGACGGCGAGTACGAGATGAAGGACGGGAACACCTACTCGTTCATGGACACGTACATCGTCGACACCGGCTACGGGCTCGAGCGGTGGACGTGGATGAGCCAGGGCACGGCGACCGTGTACGAGGCGGTGTACCCCGACGCGATCGACTTCCTGAAGGAGAACGCGGGGATCGAACACACGGAGGCGGAGCGGGAGCTCGTCCACCGCGCCGCGAAGCTCTCCGGCCGGCTGGACATCGACGACGTCGACGACGTGGAGGACGCGCGTGGCGAGATCGCGGACCGGCTCGACGTCGACGTCGACCGACTGCGCGAGCTGGTCGAGCCCCTCGAGTCCATCTACGCGATCGCCGATCACTCGCGGACGCTCGCGTACATGTTCGGCGACGGGATCGTCCCCTCGAACGTCGGCACGGGCTACCTCGCGCGGATGGTGCTCCGCCGCACGAAGCGGCTCGTCGACGAGGTCGACGTCGACGCTCCCCTCGACGAGCTCGTCGACATGCAGGCGGAGCGGCTCGGCTACGAGAACCGCGACACGATCCGCGAGATCGTCCGCACGGAAGAGCGGAAGTACCGGGAGACGCTCGAACGCGGCTCCCGAAAGGTGGAGGCGCTCGCCGACGAGTACGCCGGCACGGGCGAGCCGATCCCGACCGAGGCGCTCTTAGAGCTGTACGACTCCCACGGCATCCAGCCGGACATGGTCGCCGACATCGCGGCCGACCGCGGCGCGACCGTCGACGTGCCGGACGACTTCTACGCGCTCGTCGCCGACCGCCACGAGGAGGCTGACGCCGACGGGGGCGGAGACGAGGCCGACGAGCGGCTCGGCGACCTCCCCGAGACGGAGAAGCTGTACTACGACGACCAGGGCCGTACCGAGTTCGAGGCGGTCGTCCTCGACGTCTTCGAGCGCGAGGATGGGTACGACGTCGTCCTGGACCAGACGATGTTCTACCCGGAGGGCGGGGGCCAGCCCGCCGACCGCGGCCAACTCACCGCCGGCGAGACGGCGGTCAACGTGGTCGACGTCCAGGAGGCGGCGGGCGTCGTGCTTCACCGGACGGACGCCGATCCCGGCAAGGGCGAGTTCGTCACGGGGCAGGTCGACGGCGACCGCCGCACCCGGCTCCGCGCGCACCACACGGCGACCCACCTGATCGGCCACGCCGCCCGCGAGGTGCTAGGCGACCACGTCCGGCAGGCGGGCGCACAGAAGGGGATCGACTCCTCGCGGCTCGACGTCCGCCACTTCGAGCGGATCTCCCGCGAACAGGTCAAACAGATCGAGCGCGTCGCCAACGAGCTCGTCCGCGACGACGTGCCGGTGCGTCAGGAGTGGCCAGACCGCAACGAGGCGGAGGCCGAGCACGGCTTCGACCTCTACCAGGGCGGGGTCCCGCCGGGAACGAACGTCCGGCTGATCCACGTCGGCGACGCCGACGTGCAGGCGTGCGCGGGGACTCACGTGGAGCGGACCGGCGAGATCGGCGCCGTGAAGGTGCTGAAGACGGAGCCCGTCCAGGACGGCGTCGAGCGCATCGTGTTCGCCGCCGGCGGCGCGGCGATCGAGGCGACCCAGCGCACGGAGGACGCGCTGTACGACGCCGCCGCCGTGCTCGACGTCGACCCGCTCGACGTCCCCGAGACGGCCGAGCGGTTCTTCGAGGAGTGGAAGGGCCGCGGCAAGGAGATCGAGTCGCTGAAAGAGGAGCTCGCGGCCGCGCGCGCGTCCGGCGGCGCGGACGTCGAAGAGGTCGACCTGGGTGGAGCCACGGCCGTGATCCAGCGGCTCGACGGCGACGCCGACGAGCTGCGCGCGACCGCGAACGCCCACGTCGACGACGGCAAGGTCGCCGTCGTCGGCAGCGGGGCGGACGGCTCCGCGAGCTTCGTCGTCGGCGTTCCCGACGACGTGGACGTCAACGCCGGGCAGGTGGTCTCAGAGCTCGCCGCGCGCGTCGGCGGCGGGGGCGGCGGGCCGCCGGACTTCGCGCAGGGGGGCGGGCCGGACGTCGACGCCCTCGACGACGCGCTCGCGGCGGCGCCGGACGTCCTTCGCAGCCTCCAGGAGGCCTGAGGAACTCCCCGCGAGCTCTGTATGCCACACGCGAACAACGGCGGCGTCTCCATCCGCTACGAAGTCGACGCGGCCGACGCGGGCGATCCCGACGAGGCGGTCGTGTTCTGCGGCGATGTCGGGCTCGGCGCGTGGCAGTTCGGGTGGCAACACGCCGCGCTCGCGGGCCCCCACACCGTCATTACGCCCGAGACGCGCGGCGTCGGCCGGTCCGACGCGCCGCCCGGGCCGTACGCGGTCGAAGACCTCGTCGGCGACGTCGACGCGGTGTGCGCGGCGGCGGGGGTCCGGAACGCCCACCTCGTCGGCTACGGCCTCGGCGGGATGGTCGCGCTCGCGACCGCCCTCGCCTCCTCGCGCCCGGCGAGCCTGACGGTCGTGGGCACGCCTCCGTCTGGCGGCGGCTACAAGCCCGACGCGGTGTGGGCCGACCCGTCGGACCCGGCGGCGGTTGAGGGGTCGCTCCACGGGCTGCTCTCGGCCGACTTCCGCGAGGCGCACCCCGACGCGCTCCCGCGGATCGCGGAGTGGCGTCTCGCCGAGGACGCCGGTCGCGAGACGTTCGAGGCCCACCGCGCGGCCGTCGAGTCGTTCGACGTCGCCGACCGACTCTACGAGCTCACGACGCCGACGCTCGTCGTCCACGGGACCGACGACGCGGCCTGTCCGGCGCCGGCGGCCGAGACGCTCGCGGGGGGACTTCCCCGCGGCGAGCTCCGCGCGATCGAGGGCGCGCGCCACCTCGTCGGCGTCGAGGCGTCGGCCGCGGTCAACGACGCGCTGGTCGGGTGGCTCGCGGAGCACGGAACAGACACGTTCTCCGGGTAGTTCCGCCGCGTCAGCCGGGTAAGTCGACCGTACGACGCCGGGCCCTCCGGGTACTCCGGCCGTGCCTCCGCGTAATCCGGACTTACCGTGCGACGCGGTTGCGGTTCCGTGTCGCAACCGTTTTGCGTTCGTCGGCCTCAGTACGGTCAATGACACGGCTTCGGTTCGCCCTGCTTAACGCCGCCCACGACGGCGCGAGCACCTGGCGGAACTTCCGTCGGGAGCTCGACGCCGACCTCGTCGAGTTCGACGCCACCGACGGCCACCTCCCCGACCACACCGACTTCGACGGCGTCGTGGTCACCGGCTCGCGGTCGTCCGTCTACTGGAACGAGGCGTGGATCCCGCCGCTCGTCGACTACGTCGCCGACGCCGCCGCGGCCGGCGTCCCGGTGCTCGGCGTCTGCTACGGTCACCAGGTGCTCGCGGAGGCGCTCGGCGGGCGCGTGGCCGGCATGGACGGGTTCGAGATCGGGTACAATACCGTGCGGCGGCGCGGCGAAGACGAGCTGTTCGACGGGATCGGCGAGGAGTTCACCGCCTTCACCACCCACGGAGACACGGTGGTCGCGCTCCCGCCGGGCGCGACGCTCCTCGCCGAGAACGACCACGGCGTCCACGCGTTCCGTGACGGCCACTGCTGGGGCGTGCAGTTCCATCCGGAGTACGACGTCGCCACCGCCCGGGAGGTGACCGAGGGGAAACGCGAGCGGCTCGGCGACGCTCGGGTCGACGCGGTCCTCGAGGAGATCACCACCGAGGCGCACGACGCCGCCTGCGAGGTGAAGCGACTGTTCGACAACTTCACCGAGTACGCCCGACGGCTACGCGCGGAACGGGCGTCGCCGTCGGCCGACGACTGAGGTCGCGGCGCGCTCGTCGCGGTCGGTCACCGCCGATCGGTCGCCCGCCTCGCGTCGGCCGCCGGACCGTCTCGACCCGTCGAGCGAGGGCGTCGTCCGGGTCGAACACGCTTATACGGTTCCCGCCCGGAACCATCGTATGAACGTAGTACCGGACACCAGTGCGGTCGTCGACGGCCGCGTGTCCGAACGCGTCGCGGACGGGACCTACGAGGGGGCGACGGTGCTCGTCCCCGAGGCGGTCGTCGGCGAATTGGAGTCGCAGGCGAACGACGGGCTCGAGTCGGGCTGGGACGGGCTGAGCGAGCTCAAGCGGCTCGCCGACCTCGCGGACGACGGGACCATCGAGCTGCGGTACGTCGGCGAGCGCGCCGGCGGCGACGCCCGCTCACACGCCCACGAGGGCGACGTCGACGCGCTGATCCGCGACACCGCCGCCGACCACGACGCGACGCTGCTCTCCAGCGACGTCGTGCAGGCGGAGGTCGCCCGCGCGAAGGGGATCGACGTCGAGTACGTCGAGCCGGTGGCCCGCGGGGTCGTCGACGAGCTCCCGATCCAGGACTTCTTCACCGACGAGACGATGTCGGTCCACCTCAAGACGGGGACGAAGCCGAAGGCGAAGCGCGGCAGCCTCGGCGAGATGCGGTACGAGGTCATCGACGAGGAGCCGACGGGCGAAGAACAGATGCGGGAGTGGGCGACCGCCATCGTCGACCTCGCCCGCCAGTCGAGCGACGGGTTCATCGAGCTCTCCGACGACGGCATGGACATCGTCCAGTTCCGGAACTACCGGATCGCGGTCGCCAGACCGCCCTTCGCCGACGGGATCGAGATCACGGCGGTCCGGCCGATCGCGAAGACGACGCTCGACGACTACGAGTTCGCCGACGAGCTCCGCGAGCGCTTCCTCGAGCGAAAGCGGGGCGTGCTCATCTCCGGGTCGCCCGGCGCCGGGAAGTCGACGTTCGCGCAGGCGGTCGCGGAGTTCCTCAACGATAACGACTACGCGGTGAAGACGATGGAGAAGCCGCGCGACCTGCAGGTCGGCCCCGAGATCACGCAGTACGGCGCGCTCGGCGGCGAGATGGCGAACACCGCCGACTCCCTCCTCTTGGTCCGGCCCGACTACACGATCTACGACGAGGTGCGCAAGACGAACGACTTCGAGGTGTTCGCGGACATGCGGATGGCCGGCGTCGGCATGGTCGGCGTCGTCCACGCCTCCCGGGCCATTGACGCGCTCCAGCGGCTCGTCGGTCGCGTCGAGCTCGGGATGATCCCGCAGATCGTCGACACCGTGGTGTACATCGAGGCCGGCGAGGTCCACACCGTCTACGACGTGACCACGGAGGTGAAGGTTCCCGCCGGACTCACCGCCGAGGACCTCGCCCGGCCGGTGATCCAGGTGTCGAGCTTCGAGACCGGGCGGCCCGAGTACGAGATATACACGTTCAACCGCCAGGTCGTCACGGTGCCCCTCAACGACGAGGACGGCCGGGGCGAGAGCGAGACCGGCGTCGGCCGGATCGCGAAACAGGAGATCGAACGCGAGATCCGCTCGGTCGCGCACGGTCACGTCGACGTCGAGCTAACGGGGAACGACGGGGCGGTCGTGTACGTCTCCGAGGGCGACATCGGCACCGTCATCGGGAAGGGCGGCGGTCGTATCAGCGACATCGAGAACCGGCTCGGCATCGAGATCGACGTCCGCACGCACGACGAGAAGCCGCAGGAACGCGGCGGAGCGGGCGGTTCCGGCGACGGCCGAGGCGCGCCCGGCGCCGGCGGACAGGTCGGCGAGGAGCGAGGCACGGTCGTCCAGCCGGAGATCACCTCCCGGCACGTCGTCATCGACGTCGACGGCGGCGTCGGCGAGACGGTCGAGGTGCGCGCGGACGGCGAGTACCTGTTCACCGCCACCGTCGGGCGCGGCGGCGAAGTCCAGGTGTCGCGGGGCTCCGCGATCGCCGAGGAGCTGGAGGACGCGATCGACCGCAAGCGGACGGTGACGGTCGTTCCCGCGCGGTGAGGGGTTCGATCGCGCGCCGAGAAGTCGTCGACCTCGGCGTTCGTCGCGCCGGGTCGACCCCCTCGACCCCGACTCTCGATCTCCCTCGGCGGTCGAGATCGACGGACGCCGCCGCCGTCGTTCGACTCCAGCCCCTTCGTCGATCGTCGTACTCCATCCCTCCTGAAAGATAACGCTTTTTTGGCGGTGGTCGGAAGGTCACAGCATGTCAGACGAGTTAAAGCGCGGGCTCGAGGGCGTCCTCGTCGCGGAGTCGGAGCTGAGCCACGTCGACGGCGAGGTCGGAAAGCTCGTATACCGTGGGTACGACATCGAGGACCTCGCTCGCGGCGCGAGCTACGAGGAGGTGTTATACCTCCTCTGGCACGGCTCGCTGCCCACCCGCGGGGAGCTCGACGCGTTCACCGCGGACCTGGCCGCCGAGCGCGCCGTCGACGACGACGTGCTCGACACGGTCCGGACGCTCGCCGACGCGGGCGAGCGCCCGATGGCGGCCCTCCGGACGGCCACCTCCATGCTGTCGGCGTACGACCCGGACTCCGCCGACGACGCGGACGACGACGGCGACGTGGCGGAGACGGCCCGCCGACAGGGCCGTCGGATCACGGCGAAGATCCCGACGATCCTCGCCGCCTTCCAGCGCGCGCGTCAGGGCGACGACCCCGTCGCGCCGGACCCCGAACTCTCGCACGCCGGCAACTTCCTCTACATGCTCACCGGCGCGGAGCCCGACGACGTCAGCGAGGAGACGTTCGACATGGCGCTGACCCTCCACGCCGACCACGGCCTCAACGCGTCGACGTTCACGGCGATGGTGATCGGCTCGACGATGGCCGACGTCTACTCCGGGGTCACGGGCGGGATCGGCGCGCTCTCCGGCTCGCTTCACGGCGGCGCGAACCAGGACGTGATGGAGGTGCTCCAGGAGATCGACGACTCCGAGAAGGACCCGGTCGCGTGGGTGAAAGACGCCCGAGAGGACGGCCGGCGCATCCCCGGGTTCGGCCACCGCGTGTACAAGGTGAAAGACCCCCGCGCGCGGATCCTCGAGGAGAAGCTTCGCGACCTCTCGGAGTCCTCCGGCGACACGACGTGGCTCGAGTACACCACCGCGATCGAGGAGTACCTGACCGAACAGGGGCTTCCCGAGAAGGGGATCGCGCCGAACGTCGACTTCTACTCCGGCTCCGTGTACGACTCGCTGGGGATCCCGGTCGACATGTACACGCCCATCTTCGCGATGAGCCGCGCCGGCGGCTGGATCGCCCACGTGGCCGAGTACCAGACCGACAACCGGCTCATCCGTCCACGCGCCCGGTACACCGGGCCCGAGAGCGCCGAGTTCGTCCCGATCGACGACCGATAAGCGCCGTTCGGGCGAGACGGTTCGGCGCCGTCTCCCTTACGATCCCAGCTGCTCGCGGGCGAACTTCGCCAGGAGCGGGAGGTCGGTGAGGTGAATCAGCTTCGCCATCGCGGTCTTGTCGCCCTGGTTCGCCTTCTCGAGGGTGTCGTCGTCTGTACGCCGGAGGTCGCGCATGAACCGGTCGTACCGCTCGTTGGGCGCGAGGTACAGCAGTCGCGTGAGCATCAGCCGGGCGCGCATCCGCGGGGCCACGTCGCGGTGCCACAGCCGCTCGTAGACGGCGAGGCTCTCGGCGTCGAGTCGCCGCTTCGAGTCAGTGAGACACCGGTCGATGGTGGCGGCCGCGGCGCGGGCGGACTTCATCCCCTTGTGGATCCCCTCTCCCCACAGCGGGTCGATGCTGGGGACCGTGTCGCCGATGGCAAGGAACCGGTCGGTGTGCATCCGGCCGGGCATCTGGATGTGCGCGGAGCCGCGGTGGACCTTCCCGTCGATCCGGTCTGCGTCCGCGAATCGGGGGTCCCGTTCGATCCAGTCCTCGAGGTAGCCGTCGACCGTCTTTCCGTCCTCGGCGAACTCGCGGTGGCGGTCGTTCTGGATGTAACAGATCCCGACCTTGGCGGTGTCTTCGCCGGTCGCGAAGATCCACGAGTAGCCGCCGGGCGCGATGTCGTGGTCGAGTCGCAGCATCATCGCCCGCCGCAGGTCGGCGTACTCCGGGTGGTTCATCTCGACGCCCTCCATCTCGTACTCGATGCCGATCGCCTGGTTCTCCCGCTCCAGGTCGACGACGTCGAGCGACTTCGCGATCGGCGCGGCCGGTCCGGTGGCGTCGACGACCACCTCGGCGTACACCTCCTCGTCCCCGTCGTACCGAACGCCCTGGATGACGCCGTCGTCGTCGAGGACGGGGCGGGAGACGCGCGCGTCGAACCGGTACTCCGCGCCGTTCTCGCGGCCGTCCTCGACGAGGAAGCGCTTGAAGTCGGCGAACTCCAGGACGGCGCCCGGCTGGTAGCTCTCGTAGTAGCTGTTCGGCGACTCCAACACCACGTCGTCGGTGTACGACATCACGACGTCGTCGGGGATCCCGAAGCCGGACATCATCGACGGGAACGTCCCCGCGGTCGACTTGTTGCTCTGGCGGGGGAACTCGGCCTCCGGCTCCGTCTCGAGAACGACGACGTCGTAGCCGCGCGTCGCCAGATCGCGGGCGCACTGGGCCCCCGCCGGTCCGGCGCCCGCGATCACGACGTCGTAGCGATCGGTCATACATCACGTAATTCGGACCCACGTAATTAGGCTTGCTGAAACCGGTCGCGAACGGGCCGTGACCCGGCTCGGTCGCCGGAATTTGGCCGTCGAAAAAGGTCGGAATATCCGCGGTCGTCGCGGTCAGGTGAGGTGGAACGGCGCGGTCAGACGGTGGCGGACGCCCCCGTCAGTAGAACTCGCGAACGAGGTCCGTCGCGCCCTCGGGCGCGCCGTCCGGGATGACGGACATGTCCTCGTCGACGCCGTGCTGCTCGTGGTACGGCACCGACGCTTCGTTCTGGTAGATGACGCCCTGGTACTCCTTCCCGGAGTCGAGGATGACGTCCTTCGCGTCGTCGCGGTCGGTCGGGTCGTGGTCGGTCTCCTTCAGGTCGACAAGCGAGTCGCGGAAGTAGTCGTACGTGTCGACGTCGTTGAACGTGACGCAGGGGGAGTAGACGTTCACGAAGCCGAACCCGTCGTGCTCGACCGCCTTCTGGATGATCTCCTGGTGGCGGAGCGCGTCCGAGGAGAACGACTGCGCGATGAACGTCGCGCCGGACGCCAGCGCCAGCGCGTGCGGGTTCACCGGGGGTTGCTTCGGCCCCTCCGGGCTCGTCGACGTCTCGAAGTCCTCGCGGGAGGTCGGGGAGGCCTGGCCCTTGGTCAGCCCGTAGATGCGGTTGTCCATCACGACGTACGTCATGTCGACGTTGCGCCGGACGGCGTGGACGAAGTGACCCGCGCCGATGGAGTAGCCGTCGCCGTCGCCGCCGGCGACCATCACTTCGATGTCGGGGCGGGCCATCTTGACGCCGGTCCCGACCGGGAGCGCGCGCCCGTGAACGCCGTGGAGCGCGTAGCTGTGCATGTACGTGCCGATCTTGCCGGAACAGCCGATGCCGGCGACGACGAAGGTGTTGTCGGGGTCGTTCCCCGTCTCCGCGAGGGCCTTCATCATGCCGTTCATCGTGCCGAAGTCGCCGCACCCCGGGCACCATGTCGGCTGCTTGTCGGACTTGAAATCGGTGAATCGGATGTCTGAGCTCATTGATTACGCCTCCGCCCCCTCCGCGAGGGTCGCTTTGATCTCCGTTGCGAGTTCGTCGGCCTTGAACCGCACGCCGTCGTACTTGTTTATCCGGTCCACGCGCGCGAGCACGTCGTGCTCGACCAGGTTCGCGAACTGACCCCGCTCGTTGCACTCGACGACGATCACGTCGTCTGCGGCCTCGACGTCTTCGGAGAGGTCCGGCCGCGGGAAGACGTACGGCACCGAGAGCACCCGAACGTCGATCCCCTCGCCGTCGAGGATCTCGACCGCCTCGGCGAGCGCGCCCTCGTTCGACCCCCACGTGACCACGAGCGTGTCGGCGTCGGCGTCGCCGAACTCGCGCGGGCTCCAGTCCTCGCGCTCGCGGGCCGTCTCGACCTTCCGGTTGCGCTTGTCGACCTGTGCGACGCGCATCTCGGTGTCCTCGGTCCGGCGGCCCTGCTCGTCGTGTTCGAGTCCGGTGGACATGTGCGCGCCGTCGGCGGTGCCGGGGAACGCCCGCGGGGAGACCCCGTCGTCGGTGAGCTCGTGGGGCTGGAAGCCCCCGGAGTCGCTCATGTGGTCGTCGATGTCCGCCTCGTCGACGACGAAGCCGCGGTCGACCTCCACCTCGTCCATGTCGAAGGTGTCGGGAGTGAACGTCTGCTCGGTGACCGCCATCGAGAGGTCGGCGGTGAGGTAGACGGGGAGCTGGTACTTCTCGGCGAGGTTGAACGCCTCGACCGTCTTCCAGAAGCACTCGTCGATCGTCGTCGGCGCGAGCACGAACCGCGGCACCTCGCCGTGGCCGCCGTACAGCATCTGGTTCAGGTCGCCCTGTTCCTGTTTCGTCGGCATCCCGGTCGAGGGGCCCGAGCGCATCACGTTACAGATGACGAGCGGCGTCTCCGAGGTGGCGATCAGTCCGAACGTCTCCGTCATCAGGTCGATCCCGGGCCCGGAGGTGGCGGTCATCGACCGCGCGCCGCCGCGGGCCGCGCCGAGCGCCATGTTGATCGCGGACAGCTCGTCTTCGGCCTGCACGACGTGGCCGCCGTAGCGCTCGATCCGGCCGGTGAGGTACGTCATCACGTCGGTCGCGGGCGTGATCGGGTAGCCGGCGTAGAAGCGGCAGCCGGCGGCGATGGCGCCCATGCCGATGGCCTCGTCGCCGTTGAGGAGGACGTAGTCCTCGTCGGTGGTCTCCAACTCGTAGTCGAACTCCTCGTCGTACTCGTCGGCGACGTACGACTGCCCCGCGCGGGCGGCCTCCTTGTTGTTGTCGACGAGCTTCTGTCCTTTGTCCGCGAAGCGCTTCTCCAGCGCGGAGTCGAGGTTCTCGATGGGGAACGCGGCGACCTCACAGGCCGCGCCGAGCGCGACGACGTTCCGCATGATCGCCCCGCCGGCCTCCTC
>NZ_JAXRUU010000050.1:0-23027 GCF_034497445.1 Halorubrum sp. AD140 | reverse complement strand
ATGGAGGAGGCGAACTTCCTGACGAAGTTCGCCGACACCGTCTACGTCGCGCACCGCCGCGAGGAGTTCCGCGCGGAGGACGTCTGGATCGAACGGACGATGGAGAAGATCGAGGACGGGGAGATCGAGCTGCTCCTCAACACCGAGCTCACCGAGATCCACGGCACCCCCGAGGACGGCGTCGACCACGTGACGCTCGTCGAGCACCCGGACGGCCACCCCACGGAGAAGCTGGCGGACCCCGCCACCGCCGACGAGGTGAGGGAGTACGACTTCGACGTGGGGGCGGTCTTCTTCGCGATCGGCCACACACCGAACACCGATTTCCTGGAGGGAACGGGGATCGAGACCGACGACGAGGGGTACCTGATCACCGAGGGGGGCCGCGGCGGCGGCCAGACGCGCACCGGCGTCGCGGGGCTGTTCGGCGCCGGCGACGTGGTCGACTTCCACTACCAGCAGGCGGCGACGGCCAGCGGGATGGGCGTGGAGGCCGCGCTCGACGCCGACGACTACCTCACCGAGCGCGAGCGCGCCGGCGAGCTGTACGAGAGCGAGGTCGACGCGGCGGCCGCGGACGACTAAGAATTGAGGAGCCCTGCGGTTTCGGATGTCCTTTTCGGACGCTTCGAGTCATCTGTGCGGTAATTAGGCGCCGCCGCTGCGGTGATGGCTTTCGAAGCGCCAGCCGTTCGTTTATAACTAGCTGGCTGTGGATCGACGGCGAACACCGCCAAAGTCCCTGTCGCTCGGCTGAAGGATGCGGCTTCTGTTTATAAATCGCTGATCGACACGAACCTTTTCGAAGCCCCGCACCGCACAGCACCTCACGCCTCCCCAGCCTCGTCGCCGGCGGCTCTGCCGCCGGCTGCCAGAGGCGCTCCGCGCCTCGCTGCCGCTCAGCCCTTCGGGCGTTCGCGGCGTCCCTCGCGCGTGCTGCTCGGCCGCAGAGCGGCCTCGCAGGCACGCGCCACCGCAAAATCAGTCACGAATGGTCGTCGCCCGCTTCAGGACAGAATCTCGACCTCGTACCCGTCGGCTTCCAAGGCGTCGACGATGTCGGCGGCGTGCTCGGCGTCGTCGGTCTCCAGTTCCAGCTCGAGTTCGGCGGCGTTGACGGCGACGTCCCGCGAGGTGCGGTCGTGGTGGACCGCGTACACGTTCGCGCCGGTGCGCGCGACGATGCTGGAGACGCGCTCCAGTTCGCCGGGCCGGTCCTTCAGGTCGACCGTGATCTTGAGGTACCGACCCATCTGGACGAGCCCGCGCCGGACCACGGTGCCGAGGCGGTTGAGGTCGATGTTGCCGCCGCAGAGCGCGGGAACGATGGTCTCGCCGTCGTCGTACTCGAACGCCTCCGAGAGCACGGCGGCGAGCGCGACCGCGCCCGCGCCCTCGACGAGCGTCTTCGAGCGTTCGAGCAGGAGTGTGAGGGCTAAGGCGATCTCGCGGTCGTCGACGGCGACGACCTCGTCGACGTACTCGGCCATGACCTCGAGGGTCCGCTCGCCGACCGCCCGCGTTGCGATCCCGTCGGCGATCGTGTCGACGCGGTCGATCTCGCGGACCTCGCCGGCTTCGAGCGACGCGGCCGCCGAGGCCGCACCCTCGGCCTGCACGCCGACGACTCGCACGTCGGGGAGCTGTTCTTTGATCGCGACGGCGACCCCCGAGATGAGCCCGCCGCCGCCGATGGGGACGACCACGGTGTCGAGCTCGGGGCAGTCGTCGACGATCTCCAGGCCGAGCGTCCCCTGTCCGGCCATCACGACCGGGTCGTCGAACGCGTGGACGTACGTTCGGCCCTCCTCGCGTTCCAGCTCGTGGGCGTACGCCTGCGCCTCGTCGTAGTCGACGCCCTCCAGCCGGACGCTCGCGCCGTACCCGCGGGTCGCCTTCACCTTCGAGACGGGCGCGAACTTCGGCATCACGACGGTGGCGTCGACGCCCGCTCGCTGGGCGGCGAGGGCGACGCCCTGCGCGTGGTTGCCCGCGCTGGCGGTGACGACGCCGGCCTCGCGCTCCGCGTCGGAGAGGGTCGCGATCCGGTTCATCGCGCCGCGGATCTTGAACGCGCCGGTGCGCTGGAAGTTCTCCAGCTTCAGGTGCACGTCTGCGCCGCTCATCTCGGAGAAGGTCCGTGACCGCTCTAGGGGCGTGTGGCGAGCCACACCGGCGACCCGCTCGCGCGCCGCGCGAACGTCGGAGAGGGTTATCATGTGCATCCGTCGCCGCGCCGGCCGCTAATCGGTTCCGGTCCGGATCAGCGCGCCAAGCGGCCGGTTCCCGACCCGTCACGCGAACCAACGGCTCCGGACGAGCGAGGGGGGGATCCGAGCGAGCGTTCCGCTCGCCGTCTGTGAAAGGGGGAATGCACGCGTGTGACGTGCAAGTGAAATCAGGCCACCGGGATACAAAAAGGTGGGCCTAGCGGAGTGAAAGTGAAACCGCACGACTGCGGCGCCGTCATCCCTCCGTCAGACGGGATCGTCGGGGGTCAGTCGCACCCGCACGTCGGTCCGTTCGAGGTACGCCGTGACCCGCTCGGCGAACCCCTCGTCGCTCGCGGCGTCGCCGACCCGGTCCCGCTCCGCGACCCCGGCGCGGTTTCGCGGACCGCGTCCGGGCGGCCACGTCGCGTCTGCGTCGAGTCGGTCCGGGTCGCCGACGTACACGGCGGCCTTGTCCGGATACGCCTCGGGAGCGTCCAGGGGGACGCTCACCCGTCGGTACAGTCCGTCGTCGACGCGCTCGTACGCGTCGAGGGCGGCCGTCTCGTCGGTGCGGAGAAGCCGCCCGGCGGTCTCCCCGCCGGGCGCGAGCGTCGGGTACCGACCCTCCACGAGGCGGAGACCGGTCAGGGTCGCGGGGCCGACGAAGACGAACGAGTCGAGCACCTCGGCGACGCGCTCGGGTTCGGTGAGCGTTCCGTACACGAAGACGTCCATGTGCCGTGTGAGTGGCTCTCTCGCTTCAACGTTCGGGAGACATCGACACGCGGACCGGTTAAGTGTCGGACGGACGAACGTCCGCGCATGAAGCTGTCCTCCGCCGTTACCGCGACGGTCTCCACCCTCCGACGCCGCCCCGCCGACCTGCTCCCGTTCTACCTCCTCGGAACGGCCGTCCCCGTCATCGCCCGGATCGGAACGTTCGCCGCGCTCGTCGGCGTGTACGTCCACTTCGAGCTCAGCGGCCGGCTCGCGACCGCCCGCGACGCGCTCGCCGAGCTCGATCTGACCCCGCCGGACCCGGAGGACCCGGACGCGCTCCAGGCGTGGGGCGAGTCGCTCGCCCCGGCGCTCGAACCGCTCGCGTCGCCGACCGCGATCGCGCTGATCGTCGCCGGCGCGGCGGCGACGGTCGCGATCGCGGTCCTGACGTACGCCGCGGTGTCGGCCGGGCAGATGTCCGCGGTCGTCGCCCGACTCCGAGACGAGCGCGGGCTCACCGCGGGCATCGCCGGCGTTCGCGACCGGTGGCTCACCTTCCTCGGGATCTACGTCGCCGAGCTCCTGTTGTGGGCCGGCGTCCTCCTGCTCGGGGGGCTCGCGATCGGCGCGGCGTTCCTCGTCGATCCCTTCCTTGGCGCCGCGGCCGCGCTGTTCGTCCTGCTCGTCGGGTTCCTCGTCCTCCTCGTGGTGCGAGTCCTCTTCGCGTTCGCGCCGGCCGCGGTCGTCGTCGACGACGCGGGGGTGATCGGCGCCGTGGAGGGCGCCGGCGAATTCGCCCGATCGAACCCCGCGGACGCGGCCGCGTACCTCGTCGTCGCCGTCGGCGTCCTCGTCGGGATCTCGTCGGCCGCATCGGCGCTCGCGTTCCTCGGCGGCGGCGCGGCCGTCGCGCTCGCCAGCGCGGTCGTCGCGGCGCCCGCGCTCGACCTGCTCAAGACCGTCCTCTACGGCGACTTCCGCGGCGCCGTCGACCCGGTCGAGCCGCCCGAGTCCGGCCTCCGGGCGCAGCTGTCCGGCGGCGTCCGCCGCGGCTGGCGCGAGATGGGGGCGTTCGTGCGTCGGACGCCGGGTCTGCACGCGCTCACCGTCGCCGTCGCCGTCGGGTTCGGCGCCCTCGGCTGGTTCGCCGTCGACCCGTTCGTCGGCGCGGTCACGACCTCGATCGAGGGGCGGCTCGTCGGCCACGTGCCGCCCGTGGCGGCGCTCAACTTCTTCGGCAACAACTGGTCGGTCGCGATCGCGACGGCGTTTTCGGGCGTCGCGCTCGTGGTCCCCGCCCTCTCGTCGATCGCGTTCAACGGCGTCGCGCTCGGCGCCACCGCGGCGCTGGAGGAGAACCCCGTCGCCCTCGCCGCGTTCGGCGCCCCGCACGGCGTCCTCGAGATTCCGGCGCTTTTGATCTCGGGCGCCCTCGGGATTCACCTCGGGACCGTCTCGTGGCGGACGACTCGCGGCCGGCGCTCCCGGGAGGCGTTCGCCGACGCGCTAGAGAACGCCTTCTGGGTGCTGGTCGGCGTCGGCGTGCTGATCGCGGTCGCCGCGGTCATCGAGGGGTTCGTGAGCCCGTACTACTGGCGTCCGTTCGTCTAGGCGCCGGGCGACCGCGCTTCGCCCCACAGCCGGCAGCGTTCCGGTCGCCCGCCGCCCGCCAGTCCCGCCCGCACGTTCAAGTCGCTCCGTCGCGAATCCTGACCTGTATGACGCGACGTGATCCATTCAGCGAGATCGAGGAATTGCTAGAACGGATGGGCCGGGAGTTCGAGGAGCTCGGCGGCACACTCGACACGCCCGGCGCGCCCGGGCTCCCCGGCGCTCGGAACGTCAAGGTCGACGTGATCGAAGACGACGAGTCGATCACGGTCGTCGCCGACCTGCCCGGCTTCGAAGAGGGAGACATCGACGTCGAACTGCGCGAGGACGCGCTGTCGATCGCGGCCGCCCGCGAGGAGGAGAACGAGGTCGAGTCGGCTGGCGACGACGACGCGGACGACTCGGACGTCCGGTACCACCGCCGCGAGCGCCGTTCCCGATCCGTCTCACGGCGGATCCCGCTCGCCGAGCCGGTCGAGCGCGACGGCGCGAGCGCCTCGTACGAGAACGGCGTGCTCACGGTCACCCTACCGAAGCGGTCGGAATCTAGCGACGGCCACAGCATCGACGTGAGCTGACGCGCGGTGGCCGATCCGCGGGCTTGGCCCGCTCCCCGTCCCGCGTTCCGTCACGAGATAGCAGGCGTCGGTCTGTATTTAATAGCTCACAGCACCTCTCTATCCGTGATTCCCATGAACAGATCCACCCTCTTCGACGAGATCGAGCAGTTCTACGGCCGCGGTCCGTTCGGTATCGACCGGCCGTGGGGGCGCCGGCGCTGGACGACCGACGTCGACGTCGCGGAGCGTGACGACGACGTCGTCGTCGTCGCCGACCTCCCCGGGTACGACCGCGAGAACATCGACGTCCGCGTCACGGACGGTCGACTCACGATCACCGCCGAGCGGGGCGACGAGCGCGAGGACGCGAGTCTCGACGGCGAATACGACGACGCGTCCGAGGGGGGCGAACGCGACGCGGCCGACGACGGCGCGCTCGAACGGTACCTCCGTCGCGAGCGACGCCGCGAGTCCGTCACGCGCACGGTGGACCTCCCGTCGCCCGTCGCCGAGGCGGACGCGACCGCGACGTACCGGCACGGCGTGCTCACGGTCACCCTACCGAAGGCCACCCCCACCGACGGCCACCGGATCGACGTCGCGTAGCCGGCGTTCGTCGCGCCCTTCGATCGCTCCGTCCTCCCTCTTTGCGCACTCAGTCCGTTCTTGACCGCTTCACTCGGTCTCGACCGTCGCCGTCCGCGAGCGTCGACACTTTCTCCACGCTCCCCGTGCTATCTCGTGGCATGGGAGACACGAACGCCCCAGACCGCGGAGAGGACCTGGACTTCGCGGTCGCTCGTCGGGAGCTCGTGGACGCGCTCCGTCAGCGCCTCGACGTGAGCGAGCGGACGCTGTCGGCGATCGACGCGGTCCCCCGACACGCGTTCGTCCCGGCGGATCGCCGCTCGCTGGCCTACGCCGACCGACCGCTCCCGATCGGCCACGACCAGACGATCAGCGCGCCGCACATGGTCGCGGTGATGACGGACCTCCTCGAGGTCGACCGCGGTGACCGCGTCCTCGAAGTGGGCACTGGCTGCGGCTACCACGCCGCGGTGCTCGCGGAAATCGTCGGGCCTGGAAACGTCTTCAGCGCGGAGTACGTCCCGGAGCTCGCCGAGGCGGCTCGCGACCGACTCCGTCGGCTCGGGTACGACGTGGTCGTCCGCGCCGGCGACGGCCGCGAGGTGTTCCGAGACGAGGCGCCGTTCGACGCGGCGTCGCTGACGTGTGCGCCGACGGGCGGGATCCCGGACGCGATCGTCGACCAAGTGCGGACCGGCGGCCGCGTCGTCGCGCCGGTCCAGCGGAAGGGCGCGCTCGGTCTCGGCGGCAGACAGCGGCTCGTGCGCCTGACGGTCCGCGAGGACGGCGTGGACAGGGAAGACCACGGCGGCGTCCGGTTCGTCCCGATGCGGTGACCGTCGACTCGGTGCGGTGACGGCCGGCTCGGTGCGGCGTCGGACGTCGCGTTGTGGCGACAGCCGACCAACACGGCGGCGAGCGAGCGGTTTTAGGCGACCGAGCGCCGAGTCCGGACATGGACGAGGCGTCACTGCGGGCCGACATGATCGAGGGGCTCGAACACCAGCTCGGCGAGCCGCTCGGCGCGTCGGTGCTGACGGCGCTCCAGCGGGTCCCCCGGGAGACGTTCGTCGACGACTCCCCGTACGCGAACGCCGCGAGCGACGAGGCCGGAACGCGCGTCCTCGCGCCCGCGACCGCCGTCCGGCTGATCGCCGCGCTCGACGCCGCCGAGGGAGACGACGTCCTCCTCGTCGGCGCCGGCGTCGGCTACTCCGCGGCGATGATCGCCGAGATCGCGGGCGCAAGACACGTTCACGCGGTCGACATCGACCGGGAGGCGGTATCGCTGGCGCGTTCGAACCTCTCGGAAGCGGGGTACGACGCCGTTCTCGTCGACCGGCGGGACGGCGCCAACGGCCTCCCCGAGTACGCCCCCTACGACCGCATCCTCCTGGAGGCGGCGGTCGTCGAACCGCCGCGCGCGCTCAGAGAGCAGCTCGACGACGGGGGGCGGATCGTCTACCCCCGCGGGACGACCGTTCAGACCGTCGTCGCGATAGAGCCCGACGCAGCGGGGGAGGCCGGTCCGGACGACGACGCTCCCGCCGGCTTCCGCACCGTCGAGACCGCCGGCCCGGCCCGGCTTCGCCCGATGCTCGCCGACGGCGAGCAGCGCGACGTAGAGCGGAACCGAACGCGGCGCGAAGACGCCGAGCGGGCAGCGTACGGGCGTCTCGCGCGCCACGGCTGGGAACAGGAGTGGATCGACTGGGACGACCGGCACTGAGAGGAGCGCGAACGCGCCCCGCCCTCACTCCTCGACGACCAGCACCTCGGTGTTCTCTCGCTCGTCCACGTAGTCGCCCTCGGCCGGCGGCTTGACCTCGATCGTGAGCGTGCCGTCCGGCTGGTTCGGTCCGAGCTTCGGCGCGACGTCCACCGTGGCGACCCCCTCCTCGTTCGTCTCCGCGGTGGCGACGCCGTCGATCTCCGCCGACCCGCTTCGGACGATCACCGTCGCGTCCGCGACCGTTCCGCCGTCAGGGTCGAGGACGGAGATGTCGATCGACTGCTCGCCCGGCGTCGTCACCTCCGGCTGCGGCTGCGCGTCGACCTCCGTCGCGGAGAGGCCCTCGATGTCGCCGATCATACCCATCATCACGCTGAGACTGGCGACGCCGACGACGAGGGCGATCACCAGCCTGACCGGCAGCCCCTCGATGGCGCGCCTGTCCGCGCGGAACGATCGGCGGTTCGCGGTGCGTCCGTCGCGTTTCGGATCGGACATACGCCCCGCTGGCCGCGGCATCACTGATAAACGGTCGGACCGGGCGGGGTGCTGTTCGCCCCCTGCCTCCCGACCCTTTTGTGCGATGCCGAGTCCACCGTCGATATGCACGTGCTCGGACGCGAGGACAACGCGGAACGCGTCGATGTCGGCGACGCGAACCGCGACGATGCCGACGACGACCGTGGCGACGCGGACCGCGCGCCGGAAACCGCCGCGTCGCCCCCGACGGTGCGTCTCGGCTCGTTTCTCGCTCGCGACGGAAGCGCCGGCGCCGCCGTCGGCGTCGACGCGGACCGCCCCCACGCCAGCGTCGTCTTCGGGAAGCGCGGCACCGGGAAGTCGTACACGCTCGGCGTCCTCGCCGAGGGGCTCGCGGACGCCCCGGGCGTCTCGCCGGTCGTCGTCGACCCGATGGGCGTCTTCGGCGGGCTCCGGGCGGCGGGCGGTCGGGTGATCGAACCGACGGTCCGTCCGGACGAGATACCGGCGTCCGCGTGGCCCGACCTGCTCGGGCTCGACCCGACCGGCGGTCCGGGGGGGTTGGTCTGGCGGGTCGTCGCCGACGCGGTGGACGGGTCAGCGGCGAACACAGTGGACGAGTCGGGGACGGACGCGGGGACGACCTGCCCGACGATCGCAGAGCTTCGCGACCGGGTCGCCGCGACCGACGCGCCGCCGGACGCGCGGCGCGCCGCCGCGAACCACCTGCAGCTCGCGGCGACGTGGGGGGCGTTCGACGCCGACTCCCCGCCCGTCACGGATCTCGCGGCCGACGGTACACCGACGGTGCTCGACCTCTCCGGCGTCCCGGAGGCGGCCGGGGAAGCCGTCGTCAGGGCGGTCGCCAGCGGGCTCTACGACGCCCGGGTCGACGGCGCCCTCGACCGCCTTCCGTGGCTGCTCGTCGACGAGGCGCACGCGTTCTTCGGCGGCGTCGCCGACCCCGCGCTCAGGACGCTCCTGACCCGCGGGCGCGCGCCGGGCGTCTCGCTCGTCTGCGCGACGCAGCGTCCCGGCGCCCTGCCGAGCGTCGCCGTCTCCCAGTCGGACCTGCTGGTCTGTCACCGGCTCACCGCCGAGCGCGACGTCGCGCGACTCGCGGAGGCGGACGCGACGTACCTCGCCGGCGACCTCGCCTCGCGGCTCCCGACCGGCACCGGCGAGGCGCTCGTCGTCGACGACGCGACCGAGACGGCCCACACCGTGCGGGTCCGCGAGCGGCGGACGCCGCACGAGGGAGGGAGCCCGCGGGCGAGCGACGCCGCCGAGTCCGAAGGTCCAAGGTAGGCCGTGGCGACGCCATCGCATGGAACGGACGCCGCTCGGCTTCCTGCTCGTCGCGTTCGGCGGCTTCCTCGGCGCCGTCGCCAGACACGGCGTCACCGTCACCGTCGGAGCACCTGCCGGCGCCGGCACGCTCGTCGTCAACGCCGTCGGGTCGTTCGCGCTCGGCCTGCTGGTCTCCCGGGCGACGACGACTAGGACCCAGCTGTTCGTCGGCACCGGGGCGCTCTCGTCGTTCACGACCTACAGCACGTTCGTCGGCGACGCCGTCTCGCTCGGTACCGCGGCGGGCGCCGCGTACGTCGGCGCGAGCTACGCGGTCGGGCTCGCGGCCGCGGTCGCCGGTCTCTCGATCGGGGGTCGGCCGTGACGGATCCGCTCCTCGCGACCGCGCTCGTCGGGGTCGGCGGGTCGCTCGGCGCGGCCCTTCGACACGCCGTCGGCCTCCGGGTCGCGGGGCGCCGGTCGGTCGTCGCCGTCAACGCGCTCGGCAGCCTCGCGCTCGGCGGCGTCCTCGCCGCGCCGGTCGCTCCGGAGACGGCCCTGCTTCTCGGGGCGGGGTTCTGCGGCGCGTTCACCACGTTCTCGTCGTTCGCCGTCGAGACGGTGGCGACCGCGCGTGACGGGGAGTTGGACGCCGCGATCGGGTTCGCGGCCGCGAATCTGCTGGCCGCGGTCGTCGCGTTCCTCGTCGGGTCGGCGCTCGCCGGCACGCTCGCGTGAACCGAGCCGCGCGCTCGCTCCCCGTCCGATTCGTCCGCCGGGAACGACAGGTACAGGCACCTCCGGGACGTATCGCGTCGCGTGACTGACGACGCCGAGAGCCGACCCGACGGAGGCTCCGACACCGAGCGCGCAGCCGGCGACCCGGGCCCGGTCGACGCCGATCCGGGCGCCTCGGTCCCGACGGGCGACGCCGAGGAGTTCGTCGACGACGCGCCGGCGTTCGGCGACCTCTCGCTCCCGCAGCGAGTGTTCGTCGCCGCCGCGCAGAACCCGACTCGCGGCGTCGTGATAGTCGGGCTCCTCGCGTTCGCCTTCTCGTTTTACGTCGCGTTCTGGCTCGTCTTCCCGCGCGTCGCGGCGCTCGTGTCCGCGATCGGTGCGGTCCTGTTCGGGATCGTCGCGCTCGTGTACCTCCTCTCGGACCGCCTCTCGCGGTAGCCCGCCGGAGCCGCGGGTTGCCGTCCCGCTCAGGGGTGCGGCTCGTAGAACTCGCGGAGCGCCGTCCCGAACGTCGACGCCAGCGTCGCGACGGCGTCGCCGACCAGCACGTCCCGGTCGGCGAACGCCGGCTCCACCTGCGCCCCGAGCGCGACGTCTCCCGCGGCGTCGCTCTCGAGGTACGCCCGCGCCGTCGTGAACTCCCGCTCGCGCTCGACGACGTACCG
The DNA here is from genome assembly GCF_034497445.1 of Halorubrum sp. AD140. Taxonomy (NCBI): domain Archaea; kingdom Methanobacteriati; phylum Methanobacteriota; class Halobacteria; order Halobacteriales; family Haloferacaceae; genus Halorubrum; species Halorubrum sp. AD140. The sequence continues at coordinate 12,427 of NZ_JAXRUU010000050.1, read as the reverse complement.
GTCCCCGTCGATGAACGGGCCGTACGTCTCCGGGTCGACGTCGTCGGCGTACGACTCGTAGAAGCTCGCGGCGTGTTTCCGCACCGCGACGGGCGGTCCGTCGTGGCGCTCGACCGCCGGCCGCTCGGCGACCTCCAGCTCGGCGTACAGCGCGACGCGGACGGGACCGGTCGGCTCCCGCTCGGCGCGGTCGTCGTCGACCATCGCCTGCGCGCGTAACACGTCGAATCCCCGCCCGTTCAGCCCGCGCACGATTCCGTCTAGCGAGCGCCGCAGTTGGGGCCAGAGCTGGTCGTCGACCAGGTCTGGCGCGTCGAACACCACGGCGGCGGGCGTCGTCTCGCGGCGGTCGAGGTGGTCGCGAACGTCGGCCGCGTCGAGAGGGTCGAGCTCGTCGGGCTCGAACAGTCCCACTCTCGGGGCCGCGATCAGCTCTCGGGCGTAGTGCTGGAACCGCGCGGCGTTCCCGGCCGAGAGGACCGCCGCCACGTTCCGCGTCGGGTCGGTCGGGTCGACGACGACGAGGGGGTCCTCGAACGTCGCTTCGGCGTGGCCCTCCGGGTCGAACTCCACCGGGGGATGCCAGCTCCGCGCGGACTCGACGAGGGGGACGAACCCCCCGAACTCCAACACGAGCAGCTCCGTCAGGTACCCGGAGAACCCCTCCGTGCGGAGGTCGCTGCCGTACGCGCCGATCCCCTTCAGGAACGCCTTCGCGAGGACGACGTCGGCGGCGAGGTCGTCGTCGAGCCGCGCCGAGAGGTACGCGTCGTGGAACGGGGTCCGGTCGACCGCCGAGACCAGATCGCCCGCGGTCTCCACGTCGTGGCAGGGGACGAGGTCGACGTCGAACCCCTCGTAGGTGCCCTTCACGTACGGGTGCTCCGCGTACTCCTCGTGGCCGTCGGGGAGGACGGCGTGGCCGACCGCGAGCCCGTACTCCTCCAGCTGCTCGCGGTCGAGGTTGGCGTCGAACCGGACGAAGAGGTCGATGTCGCGGTCGCCCGACACCCACGTCCCGCGAGCCGTCGATCCCACCTGCACCACGTCCGCCTCGACGGGGAGGTCGGCGACCGCCTCGCGCGTCCGCTCGACGAGCTCGGCGGCGACCGCGCGCAGGCGGTCGCGCTCCGCGGGCCCCGGCACGACCCGGTCGCGGACGCGCGCGAGCACCGCCTCGAGCTCGTCGGACTCGGCGCCGTCCGACTCGGGATCGCTCATACCCGTCCCTCTCGCGGTCCGGCCGAAAACGTGTCGGTCGCGCGGTCGGCCGGCCGGCACGGGAGTCGACGTCGAGAGCGGTCGTTCCCGACGCCGTGTCACCCCGTCTCCACCGAGTCGGGCGGAAACGAAAGCCCTATCAAAACAACGCGAGTACCGAAGGATGAGCCGAAGTAGCTCAGTTGGTAGAGCGCCTCGCTGTTACGACGCTCGGCGGAAACCCCCCGAACGTCACAGTCACGAGGCGGTCCCAGGTTCGAGTCCTGGCTTCGGCGTTCCTCGATTTTTTGAATATACTTTCACTCGACGGCTGATTTATTTTCTACTGTACCTACCAATCCCCTAGATATGTCGGAGCGGAGCGAGCGATTTGCTTCACTCGAAGAGCCACAAAAGCGCGGTCAAGCAGCAGAAGCGATCGTGAAGTCGGAGTGTGTGAGTTACGGAATATCTGTTCTGGTCCCTGCCTACGATAATGAATCGTATGACCTTGTGGCTGATATCGACGATGATTTTTATCGAATTCAAATAAAAACAGCATTTGAAGCGACAACCGACGGGGCGGTACGGTTCCGAACGCGCAGCACCCGGACAAAGAGTTCGGGATACGAGCGAGAAGGATACGAAGGGTCTATTGATCTTTTCGCAGTTTATGCTCCTGTGTGTGATGAAACCTATCTGATACCCATCGAAGACGCTAGCAAAACGCAGATGACGGTTCGATACGAGCGGTCGAAAAACAATAATGTCAAAAATATTAATTGGCACGAAGACTATCTTTTTGATGAGGTATTGCCCTCACTCGGTTCTAACCCGACAACATAAAGAGGAATCGAGAAAGAAGATTCCATGTGCGGGGCCTTTAGCTTAGTCCGGTTAAAGCGACTCGCTCATAACGAGTTGATCGCCGGTTCGAATCCGGCAAGGCCCATTTCGCGGCGATCGGTCCGTGAGCCCCAGCGGCGGTCCCGTCCCGACTACTCCAACAGCTCGACCAGGTCGTTCACGTCGTCGACGACGGCGTCGGCCCCGTTCTCGGCGAACTTCCGGCGTCCGTCCTCACCGGTCAGACCGCCGGTGAGGACGCCGATCCCGTAGTAGACGCGGGTCGCGTCCTCGTCGTCGGCGTTGCGCGCGGTCCGCACGTCGTCGAGGGTGTCGCCGGCGAAGGCGACGCGGTCGGCGTCGAACCGCTCCGCGAGCGCGACGAGCGCCCGCGGGTGCGGCTTCCCCTCCTCCCAGTCGTCCATCGTGAACCGGTGTTCGTCGGGGACGTCGAGCCCGACGCGCTCCAGGGCGATCTCCGCCTCGTCCGCGGGTCGCCCCGTCAACACGCCCACGTCGAACCGCTCGGTGAGGTCCGCGATCGTCGCCGGCGAGACGAGCGTCGGCTCGTCGTGGATGTAGCCGGGCGCCGACAGGGGGGGCGAACCGCCCTCGAGCTCGCGGTACAGCTCCTCGCCGAGGTAGAGCGCCTGGAACGTCTCGCGGAGCCGCTCGGTGTCCCACTGGTCGCGGACCCGCGCCTGCGCGACCCGCGGGAGGTCGCCGACCACGGCCTTCGCCGCGTCGAGGCCGCCGCCGCCCGCTGCGACCCGGTCGGTGAACGCCTCGACGTCCATCCGGAGCCCCTCGCGGCGGGCCAGCACGTACAGCGCGGCCGCGTCCGTCAGCTCCCAGTCGTTGTTGAAGCCGCCGGCGTCCTTGAACGCCTGGACCGCGTCGCGGTCGATCGGTTTGCCACACACCCTCTCGACGGACTCGAGGATCGCTCGGCGATAGGAGTCCGCGACATCGACGAGGACGCCGTCGATGTCGAGCACGACTGCGTCGACCTGCATACCCGTACGCCGGCAGGTGAAGGAAAGAACGTTCGGGTTCACGGCCGAGACGGCCGGAAGATCCTCATCGGTCGCCGTCGACGCCGGGGACGCCGTCGCCCGTCGGGCCGTCGCGGGCGACGTACACGGTGGTCCCGGAGCGGGACCGACGGCTGACCGGAACCGTCGGCTCCTCGAAGCCGAGGGTGGTGAACAGGCACGCGGCGTCGAGGCGCTCGGCGACCGCGACCGTGGGGCGCTGGAGCTCTGCCGGGAGGTTGCACGCGTACACCGCGTCGAACGCGCGTCCCGCCTCGTCGAGCTCCGATCTGCCTGCTCTGTCCGTCCCCTCCGCGAGAGCGAGCACGTCCCCCTCGACGGCGCGCAGCGAGCCCGCGACCGTCGCCGTCTCGGTCTCGCGGGCGGCCGCTCGGGTGCGCTCGTCGACGTCGACGTCGAGGGCGACGACGTCGCGGCCGCGGTCCGCGAGCGCTCGGGCGACGCCGGGGCGGTCGCCGATCCCGACTTCGAGCAGCCGATCGTAGCGGGCGAGCGCGTCGACGAGCGCCAGTCGGGATGGTGAGACCACGGCGCGGGCTTTATGACTGCGGCGGTCAAAAGCGATTCCATGCTCGTGGACATCGTCCCAGTCGGGGAGGTCACCCCCCGCGTGAAGCGGGAGGCCTCCGGCGCGCTCCGATCGGTGTACGACTGCGACGTCACCGTCCACGACGATCAGTCGATCCCCGAGACCGCGTACGACGAGGGGCGAGACCAGTACCGCGCGGAGGACCTCATCGAGACGGTCAGCCGTGTCGGCAGCGGCGAGAAGAACATCGGGATCACGCCGCGAGACCTCTACTACCGCCGCCGGAACTACGTGTTCGGCCTCGCGTACCTCAACGGCAACGGCTCCGTGATCTCTACCCACCGGCTCCGCACCTCCTCCGACGGCGGCGTGTCCACGAAGCCCGCGATAGACGTGTTCTCCGACCGGGTTCGCAAGGAGGTCGTCCACGAGATCGGCCACACCCTCGGGTTGGAGCACTGCGACAACAGCAAGTGCGTCATGTCCTTCTCCCCGACCGTCCGCGAGGTGGACGTGAAAGAGGAGAACCTCTGTGGCTCCTGCTCGCGGCTGGTCAGGTGACCCTCCCGCCGGTAGACGTAAACCCCATCCAATCCAACTGCGGTCCATGGCCGCAAAGCCGGAATACCGCGACCGGCCCGACGTCGAGGTCGCGCTGCTGGACGCGCTCGTCGACCGCGGCGACGAGGGGATGACGGTGCTGGAGCTTCGCGCGGCCGTCGACGCCGACATCGACGCCGTCGAGGAGGCGCTCGCGGCGCTGAAAGACGACTCGCTCATCACCGTCGAGAGCGGGGAACGCGTCCGCGTCTACGCGCACGACCGCGTCGTCCCCGACCCCGACGAGCCGGCGGAAGCCCCACCGGGGGGGCTCGTCGACACGATCCGCGACCGTCTCGGACTGTAGAACGGCACTCCCAGCGGCACCGTCGCTCCCGAACCGCGAGCCAGCGGCCTTTTGCCGCTCCCGGACCTCCGGTCGGGCATGAGTCTCGTCTCCGACGCCCACGGCGCCCACGGCGCGACGTACCGCGACCGCGGCGGCCGTCGAGTCGTCGACCACTACGGGAAGCCGGCGCGCGTCGGCAAGGCGGTCCGCAACGTCGTCGGCGCGATCGAGATGGGGTACGGCGTGCTCGCGATCACGGGCGAGGACCGCGTCGAGTTCGTCGACAACGCCGTCTCCAACCGCGTGCCCGCCGAGGACGGTCGGGGCGTGTACGCCCTGCTGCTCGACCCGCAGGGCGGCATCGAGACGGACATGTACGCGTACAACGCCGGCGAGCGCCTGCTCGTCTTCCTCCCGCCCGAGCGCACGGACGCCGTCGCCGAGGACTGGTCGAGCAAGGTGTTCATCCAGGACGTGACGATCGAGGACGCCTCCGAGGAGTTCGGGGTGTTCGGCGTTCACGGCCCGAAGTCGACCGAGAAGGTCGCCTCGGTGCTCGGCGGACCGGGCGCTCCCGAGGAGCCCCTCTCGTTCGTCCGCGGCTCGATGGTCGACGCCGGCGTCACCGTGATCGCGACCGACGCGCCCCTCGGCGAGGAGGGATACGAGGTCGTCTGCGCGGCCGACGACGCAGAGGACGTGTTCGACACGTTGATCAACCGCGGGCTCAACGCGGCCCCGTTCGGCTACCGGACGTGGGACGCGCTCTCCGCCGAGGCCGGCACGCCGCTCTTCGAGTACGAGCTGGAAGGGACGGTGCCGAACGTCCTCGGCCTCCGCAACGCCCTCGACTTCGAGAAGGGGTGTTACGTCGGCCAGGAGGTCGTCTCCCGCGTCGAGAACCAGGGCCGTCCGAGCCGTCGGCTCGTGGGGCTCGGGCTCGACGGACTCGACGACCGGATCGCGGCGATAGACGGGGACGCGGACCCCGAGGGCTACGACGCGACGCTGCCGACCCCCGGGGCAGCGGTCTTCGACGGCGACGAGGCGGTCGGCGAGGTGACGCGCGCGGCGGTCGGTCCCGCCACGGAGCGGCCGATCGCGCTGGCGCTCGTTCGGTTCGACGCCGACCTCGACGCGGTCGCGGTGCGCGTCGACGGCGACGAGGTCGCGGCGACGCGGTCCGACCTCCCGTTCGTCGACGGGAGCGCCCGCTCCGCGCGGCTCCCGACGTATCCGAGCGACGAGTAGCCGCCGCTCCGGTCGACGAGGAGCCGCCGCTCCGGTCGACGAGGAGCCGCCGCTCCGGTCGACGAGGAGCCGCCACCGCGGTCGTGGTCGGCGCGTGCCGGCGAGCGCCCGCAGGGCGCGAGGCGCACGCGCGAGGGAGGCGGCGGTCCGGCGCGGGCGGAGCCGCGCCGGGCCGTTCGCCGAGGCTGGGGAGGCGTGAGGTGCGAGGCGGTCGCAGGAGGGAGGGCCGCAAAGGGGCAGTCGCCGGCGGCTCCGCCGCCGGCTGCCAGAGGCGCGAAGCGCCTCGCGGCTGGGCTTTGGACCGCGTTCTCGGCAGAGAGACCGAGTCCGTACCACCGAGCGACCGGTGATTCGGCGGCGTTCACCGACGCTCGCCGGCGACGTTCGTCTACGAACGAGCGTCGGCATTCCGAGACCCGTCGCTCGTCACAGCGCTCAGAGGACGAACTGCACCGCCCAGTAGATTCCGAACCCGAGCACGAACGAGCCGACGAGCGACGCGGCCCACGCGAACGCCGTGTACCCCATCTTCGCTCGGCTCACGCCCGCGTCGCCGGCGGCGTAGCCCGCGCCGACGATCGCGGAGACGATGATCTCGTTGAACGAGACCGGGATGCCGAACGCCACGGCGGCCTGCGCGATCGCGAACGAGGGGATGAGCGCGGCGATCGACCGACGCGGTCCCATCGAGGCGTAGTCCTGCGCGATGGCCTTGATCATCCGCGGCGCTCCCGTCCAGGAGCCGGCCAGCAGCCCGACGCCGCCGCCGACGAGCAGCGCCCACAGCGGGACGCTGGCGTCGCCGACGAAGAGCGGCACCAGCGGACCGATCGCCAGTCCGACCTGCGATCCGCCGGCGGAGAACGCGACGAGCCCGCCCATCGCCAGGAGGAACCGTCGCTGAGCCCCTTCGCGGTCGCGGCCGAGGTCGACGTACATCGCGGCGGCGACAATCGCCGCGACCGCGACCGTGACGAGCGGCGTGCCGATCGCGCCGGCGCCCAGTTCGGAGCCGATCGCCTCCGACAGCGAGGCCTGTTCGCCCGGCGGGCCCAGCAGCGCGAAGCCGACGTTCGCGACGATCACGCCGACGATCGCCGCGAGCCCGGCGGTGAGCGCGCGCTCGGGGAGGCGATCGCCCATCAGCGAACGGGCGACCGCGTAGGCGACGCCGCCGCCGACGAACGGGGTGAGCACCCACAGCGTGAGGATCTCGACGTACTTCGGCCACGCCGGGTCGCCGCCCATCGCGAGGCCGACGCCGACGACCGCGCCGGTGACGGTGAACGCTGTCGCGATCGGATACCCCGCGAACACGCCGATCGCGACCAGTCCGGCGGCGGTGACGAGCGCCACGATGGCCGCGCCGGCGGTGAGCGTGACGCCGCCGATCAGCTCGGTCCCGACCGCCTCGGTCACGTTCGCGCCCTGCAGCACCGCGCCGAGCAGCCCCAGCACGCCGACGACGAGCCCGGCGCGCATCACGGAGATGGCGTTCGCGCCGACCGCCGGCGCGAACGGGGTCGACCCGGAGGAGCCGGCGCCGATGGACCACGCCATGAAGAGGCTCGCCGCGGCGGCGACGCCGAGGGTGAGGACGGTGGCGACAGCCATGCTATCGCTGCCCGTCCTCGTACCCTTCCCGGAGCCCCTTCACGGTGCGCCGGACGAGCAGAAACCCGAAGAAGAAGAGCCCGAGCAGGCCAACGAGGATAATCACGAACAGCGGTTGCACCGGGAGCATACACTCGAATCCGTCGGGACGGTGTTAGGCGTTTCGGCACCCGCGTCCGTCTCCGGCTCTCTCACGCGACGCAGATGACTAAAACGGGCGTTTGTCCCTAAGCCAGCTATATGCTATCACCGACGGAAGCTGTGACCGCGACCCCCGCTTCGGCCCTCACCCCGCGTTCGTTCCGCGCCGACGGATCGTCCGTCGGACGCCGCCACTCTCCCCCTGCCCCTCCGCAGAGCGGCTCGATCCGTCGACGCGGTCCGGGCCCTGGGGCGTCGCGTCGCGTCCGCCGTCCCCTCCCCCGGCGGACAGCGGTTTCTCACGGGTCGATCCGGAACTCCTCGAAGACCTCGCCGTCGGGCGTGACGAGCCTCCCGGCGAGCCCGGACGACGCGACGGGGTCGGTCCCCTCGCCCCCCCGAGCCCCGGGCTCCAGCTCGGCGTGCGCCGGACGATTTCCCCGCGGCTGCGCGTGGCTTCCGGGGTTCAGTATCGGGAGTCCGCCGGCGTCGTCGAAGCGCGGACGGTGGCTGTGTCCGCAGATCACGGCGTCCGCGTCACGCCCGCGACCCAGCATGACGAGTCCCGTGTCCCCGCTCCGGTGGCGATGAGTGACCGCGAACCGGACGCCGGCGTACTCGACCGTGCGGACCTCCGGGAGTCGGTCGCGGATCGCGGCGTCGTCGTTGTTGCCGTACACGCCCCGGAGGGTCCGAGCGGCCGACTCGAAGGCGTCGAGCACCGGCTCGCGGTAGAAGTCGCCGGCGTGGACGACGAGGTCGGCCGCGCGGACCGCCTCCGCGGTCCGTCCCCGGAGCTTCGGCTCCTCGCGTGCGTGGGTGTCGGAGACGACGACGAGCATACCGGTCGTCGGTGCGCGGTCGGCTTAAAACCGCGCTGAGCGTCGTCGACTGCGCGTGGGGCCGGTCGCTGGCGGCCGCCGGACGACGACGCGGCCGTGACGTGAGTCGAGCCGCAGAAGACCGAGGCTGGACGCCCGCTTACGTCGCGCGGCGTTCCTTCGCCTTCGGGCGGAGGTTCTTGTAGCCGCACTTGCGGCAGCGCTTGGCGTCGGGGGCGTTGCGGGCGTTACAGCGCATGCAGATCTGCCGGTCGAGGTTGCGGCGTTCCGCGGCGTCGAAGCTGGCCATACGGCTACTGTCGCGGCGACGCTGTAAAAGGTTGCGAGACGCACCGACGGTGCGGGGGCGGTCGACGCAGACGCCTCGCAGGCGGTCTGGAGAGGGCGATCGCCGACCTACGCGCCGGCCTCGGTCAGCGCGGCCTCGATGTCCTCGCGCTGGGTGACGCCGACGAACCGGTCCACGACGCCGTCGTCGTTCTCGACGACCAGCGTCGGGAGCGAGCGCACCTGGTACTGGTTGGCGACGTCCTGCTCCTCGTCGACGTTCACCTTCTGCAGCTCGAAGGCGTCGCCCAGGTCCTCCTGAATCTCCTCCAGGATCGGATCCTGCGTCTTACACGGGCCGCACCAGTCAGCGTGAAAATCCAGCAGTCGAACAGTCATTATCCGGGCCAACCTACCGTCGGACCGCGCATAAGGGTTTCCCACTCGTGTGCGTCCCGCGGCGAGAGGGAGCGGAATCCGCGACGTCGGTCGCGAGCCGCCGACCAGCCGCCCGCCGGCCGCGAGCGTAACGGTTCGGCCGCGACCGCGAGCGAAACGTTTAGAACGCCGCGCGAACCAGCACGTGTATGAGCAGTGGTTCCAACTCCGGCGGGCTGATGTCCAGTGCGGGACTGGTCCGCTACTTCGACAGCGAGGACCGGGACGCGATCGCGATGAGCCCGAAGACCGTCCTCGCGTTCTGCGTCCTCTTCGGCACGTTCGTGCAGATCCTCTCGCTGACGGTCGCGTAAGGGTCTGCGTGTACCGTTCGATCGCGACCCGCTGGACCGCCCCGTAGCGCGCCCTTTTTGCCCGTCCCCGACCGAGCCAGTTCCATGAAAGCAGGCGTCATCGCCGTGCAGGGCGACGTGGCCGAGCACGCCGCCGCCGTCCGGAACGCCGCGGCCGCCCGCGACGAGCCCGCGGAGGTCGTCGAGGTCCGCGACGCGGGGATCGTGCCCGACTGCGACGTTCTCCTCGTGCCGGGCGGAGAGTCGACGACCATCTCGCGGCTGATCCGCCGCGAGGGGATCGACGCGGAGATCCGCGAGCACGTCGCGCGCGGGAAGCCCGTGCTCGCCACCTGCGCCGGGCTCATCGTCTGCTCGCGGGACGCGAAGGACGACCGCGTCGACGCGCTCGGACTCGTCGACGTCTCCGTCGACCGCAACGCGTTCGGCAGACAGAAGGACTCCTTCGAGGCGAACGTGTCGATTACGGGGCTCGACGATCCGTTCCACGCCGTGTTCATCCGCGCGCCGCTCGTCGACGAGGTGGGCGCGGGCGTCGAGGTGCTCGCGACCGTCGACGGGCGCCCGGTCGCGGTGCGCAACGGTCCCGTCGTCGCCACCGCGTTCCACCCGGAGCTCACCGACGACGCGCGGGTCCACGACCTCGCCTTCTTCCCCGAGCGCGAGGTGGTCGCGTGAGCGACCGGGGCCCCGAATCCGGCGAGGATTCGGCGGTGCCGCCCGAGGCCGTCCTCGACGAGCTGTTCGCCACCATCGAGTCGCGGAAGGCGGAGCTCCCCGAGGGGTCGTACACCGCCTCGCTGTTCACCCACGAGAAGGGCGAAAACGCCGTCTTGGAGAAGATCGGCGAGGAGTCGACAGAGGCGATCCTCGCGGCGAAAGACGACGACCTCGACGAGCTCACGTACGAGAGCGCCGACCTCGTCTACCACCTGCTCGTGTTGCTCGCGATGAAGGACCTCGACCTCGACGACCTCCGAGCGGAGCTCCGCGAGCGGTTCTAGGCGCCGCAGTCCGCGACCGGCGTCGCGACCTACCGCTCGCGTTCGAGCTCGCGGTCGATCTCGTCGAGTTCCTCCGTCTCCAGCTCGCTGGCGATCCGGCGCTCGAACTCCGCCTCGCCGATCTGTCCCTCGACGTACTGCCGGCGGAGCCGGTCCCGCTCGTTCTTCGGGGCGTCGCCGGACGATCTCGTGGACGATGACGTCGACGAGGTCGACCACGACCCGCCGATCGAGTCCGCGTTCGTGACCGCGTCGTCACCGCCGAAGAGCCACGATCCGGCCTTGTACGCCACGTAGACGAGCCCGGCGAGGACCGCCAGGGAGACGATCCCGGAGACCACCGCCCACGCGAGGCTCAGGACCGCCGAGACGACGGAGACGAGGACGCTGACGCCGATCAGGACCGCTATCGCGATCGCGCCGTAGTAGAGGGCCTTCTTGCCGTCCATACCGAGGAGTCGCGCGTCCGAGCGCAAATACCTTCCGCGGTTCCGAGAGACCTCCCCCCGCGGTTCCGGGCGGCCACCGCCCCGTGCTCCGTCAGAAGACTTATTCGCCGGTGTGGCTGTTACACTACGGAATGAGTCCGGAATCGCGAACGCGACCGAGCCGCGTCCCCCTGCGGTCCGACGGAGGACAGGCGTGACCGAGGAGTCCGACCGTCGAACCGTCGACCGCCGGACCGTACTCGGCGCGCTCGCGGGCGCCGGGAGCGCTGCGGTCGCCGGCTGCTCCGGCTCAGAGCCGGACGACGCCGCGACGGCCCGCCTCGACGGGGAGCGACTCGACGAGCTCGCGGCCCGGTTCGCGCCGACGCTGTACTTCGACTCCGCGGAGCCGTGGTTCCCGACCGACCCCCGCCCATACACGGTCGAGGAGGACGGCGAGACGGTCGTCGACGGCTTCACGGCGTTCGACAGCTACCACGAGCGGTACGAGGAGGCCGGCGAGCCGCCGGACCCGACCGTCTTCTACAACGGGGTCCGGTACGAGGACTCCCCGCTCGCGGTCGTCCAGTTCTGGCTGTACTCCGCGTTCGACCAGTTCACGGCCAACTTCCACTGGCACGACTGGGAGGTGCTCCACGTCTTCGTCGACCTCGACACGGGCGACCCCCAGCTGTACGTCGCGAGCTCGCACTCCCGCAGCGTGCCGAACAACGAGTTCCTCGACCCGGATCCCGACGTGGTCCCCCGCATCCTCTCCGAGCTCGGCTCGCACTCCAGCACCCTCTCGGTCAACGAGGTCCCCGACCAGTTCCAGCGCGTCGGCGAGGACGAGGTGCTCGCGGACATCACCAACACGACGATCGACACCGTCGAGGACCTCCTCGGGGTCCCGATCGCGTACGGGCTCCCCCGCGACGAGGGGATGCGGCTCCCGTTCGTCGTCCCCGAGTACGAGGGCGAGCCGATCTACGATCACCCCGACCTCCCCTCCGTGACGGAGGGGTCGCTGGTGGACGGCGCCCTGACCGTCCGGTCGCTCGACGCGCTGCGATCGCCGCCGACCGACCTCCCGCTGCGGGAGACCGGGGTCGTCTTCCGACACCGCGACCGCGCGGCCGACGGTGACGACGCCGCGCTCGCCGACGAGGTCGCCGACGAGGTCGTCGGGTACGAACTCGTCGAGAGCGCGGAGCTGGAGGACATCGCCGCGTTCACCGGGCCGCAGCTGAGCTTCGAGTTCGCGGTCCCCGAAATCGCCGAGGACGCCGTCGCGGGCCACCTCACGACCACCGGCGTCCCGTGGGAGCAGCCCCGCTACGAGAACCCCGCGCGCGACGTCACCGCCGGAAACCACCGCGCGGAGCTCGCCGACCGGTACGACGCCGTCGCCGCCGCCGAGGAGTTCGGGGCCGAGGGGCTGGACGCGGTCATCGCCCGCGTCACGCAGGCGACCGAGAGCGACGAGGCGCCCGACGGCGAGGGGCTGACGACGACGACCGCGAGCCTCGAGTCGTTCGTCCTGATCGAGAGCGACCCCGAGGCGGTCCCGACGTTCGGCGGCGGGATCGCGGTCGCGAACGGCGTCCCG
>NZ_JAXRUU010000049.1:0-24529 GCF_034497445.1 Halorubrum sp. AD140 | reverse complement strand
CCACCAGATCGTCAAGATGGCGATGAGGAGGTGGATCCCCGGGTCACCGAACTCACGCCGCACGAGCGTGACTCGATCCCGCGTTTCCTCCTCGATCTGCCATCCGGATTCGACCTTTGCGGTGACCTCACGCCGGTAGGAGTGGGAACGATCCATGCGGAACAGTACGGCGGCACACCGAAAAGCGATTTCGCCACCGTGGGATGTGAAACACTCCCTCCGGGCGCTACAGCCGCCTCCGTCCATTTCTCACCGGAGATCCGCTCACTTCCCACTCCGAATCGCACTCAACGACATCCGATCGGACGCCTCGGGGAGGTGCCATGCGGGCACGACTCGCGTGAGGACGACCATCCCCGTCAGCTCGAGGAGCGTCTGCGTCACGAGGACGGCGGGCGCCACAGCTCGTAGCCCGCGGACAGCGCCAACGCGAGCGGGAGCACGACCAGCGAGTTTCGCGTGACGGACGTGAACGCGAGCGCCCGGTTCTGCCCGACGTCGAACCCGACCACCCCGGCCGCGATCCGCGAGAGCGGCGGAGCCCCGCCCTGGACACCGCCCGTCGGCGACACGCCCGCCCACTATCTTTAACAGACCGCAGAGTGTCGTACACGGTGATTATGAAGAAGCTGATCAACGACCCGGACGACGTCGTCGACGAGATGCTCGACGGAATGCTCGCGGCGTACCCGGACCGACTGCGTCGGCTCCCGGACACGCAGGTGCTGGTCCGCGACGACGCGCCGGTCGGGGGGAAGGTGGCGCTGGTGACGGGCGGGGGGAGCGGCCACGAGCCGACCCACGCGGGGTACATCGGCGACGGGATGCTCGACGGGGCGGCCGCGGGCGGCGTGTTCTCCTCGCCGACCGCCGACGAGTTCGAGGCACTAATCGACGCCTGCGACGCGGGCGACGGCGTGCTCGCGATCATCAAGAACTACGAGGGCGACGTGATGAACTTCGAGACCGCCATCGAGCTCGCCGAGATGGAGGGCGTCGAAGTCGACAGCGTCGTCGTCGACGACGACGTCGCCGTGGAGGACTCGCTGTACACCTCCGGACGCCGCGGCGTCTGCGGGACGATCCTCGTCCACAAGGCCGCCGGCGCGAAGGCCGCGCAGGGAGCCGACCTGTCGGAGGTCACGCGCGTCGCCGAGAAGGTGATCGACAGCGTCGGGACGATGGGCACCGCGCTCACCTCCTGTGTCACGCCCGAGAAGGGCGAGCCCACCTTCGACCTCGGCGACGACGAGATCGAGCTCGGGATCGGGATCCACGGCGAGCCCGGCACCGAGCGCACGGAGATGATGTCCGCAGACGAGATCACCGACGCGCTGACCGAGCGTGTCCTCGACGACCTCGACCTCGATCCCGGCCAGGAGGTGCTCACGATCGTCAACGGGATGGGCGGGACCCCGCAGATGGAGCTGTTCGTCGTCAACCGGCGACTGCAGGAGCTGCTCGGCGAGCGCGACCTGGAGACGTGGGACGCCTGGGTCGGCGACTACATGACCTCGCTCGACATGGCGGGCGCGTCGGTCACCGTCTGCGCCGTCGACGACGAGCTGAAGGAGCTGTTCGGCGCGCCGGCAGACACCCCCGCGCTCACTCGGACCCAATGAGCGGGGAGGGGCAGGGCGGCGGCGGAGGTCGCGAAGACGGCGGAGACGGCGCCGCGGTCGTCGCCGCGGTCGAGGCGGTCGCGGAGCGCATCGAAGCCGAGCGCTCGTATCTCACCGAGCTCGACTCCGCCATCGGCGACGCGGACCACGGGGGCAACATGGCCCGCGGCTGGTCGGCCGCCGCCGAGGCCGCCCGCGACCTCGACGACCCCGATCCCCAGACGGTCTGTAAGACGGTCGGAAAGACGCTGATGGCCGAGGTCGGCGGGGCCTCCGGCCCCCTGTTCGGCGGCTCGCTCGTGTTCGCGAGCGCCGAGCTCGAGGGCGGGATCGACTCGGAGAACGCCGTGGCGTTCGCCGAGACCTACCTGCAGAAGGTCGAGGACCGCGGCGACGCCCGGATGGGCGACCAGACGATGGTCGACGCCCTCACGCCGGCGGTCCACACGTTCAAGAAGTCGGTCGAGACCGACGGCCTCCCGCCGCTCGAAGCGCTCGCGAAGGCGGTCGACGCGGCCGAGCGCGGCGTGGCGTTCACCGTCCCGATCCGGGCGCGGAAGGGGCGCGCCTCCTACCTCGGCTGGCGCTCGGTCGGCCACCAGGACCCCGGCGCGACGAGCGCGCTGTACATCCTCGAAGAGCTGCTCGCGACCGCCGCCGACGCCCTCGACAGCGAGGTGCCGGACGTCGACGCGACCTCGCCGACGATCCCGGACGAGGACCTCGACGACACCCCGGACGTCGACGGGGGCGACGCCTGATGGTCGGGCTCGTCGTCGTCTCCCACAGCGAGCGTGCCGCCGAGGGGATCGTCGAGATCGCCGTCGAGATGGCCGGAGACACCCGCATCGAGCCGGTCGGCGGCGACGGGCGGGGCGGGATCGGCACCGTCCCCGACGCGATCGGCGACGCCATCGACGCCGCGGACGACGGCGACGGGGTCGTCGTGCTCGTCGACCTCGGCAGCGCGGTGATGAACGCCGACGTCGCCGTCGAGCTGAGCGACGCGGAGGCAGTCATCGCCGACGCGCCCGTACTGGAGGGCGCGGTCAACGCGGCCGTCGCCGCCACCGACCCGTCCGCCACGCTCGACTCTGTCCGCGAGCAGGCCGAGGCGGCGCGCGGGATGGAGAAGCTGTAGGACCGACGAGCGGGCTACGCGTCCAGCACCTCGCGCACCTCGGCCCGCGTCTCGCAGTCGAGCGCCTCGTCGGCGAGCGCCTCCGCCGCCTCCGCGTCGCTCTCCCGGACCCGCTCTTTCACCGCGGGGACCGTCACCGCGCTCATGCTGAGCTCGTCGAGTCCGAGCCCGACGAGCAACTCCGTGAGTGCCGGGTCGCCGGCCATCTCGCCGCACATCCCCACCCACGCGTCGGTCCCCGCCGCGGCCGACGTCACGCGGTCGATCGCCCGCAGCACCGCCGGGTGGAGGGGGTCGTGGTAGTCGGCGACGCCGTCGTTCTCGCGGTCGGCCGCCATCACGTACTGCGCGAGGTCGTTCGTCCCGACGCTGAGGAAGTCGAGCCGCTCGGCGAGCGCGTCGGCGAGGAAGGCCGCTGCCGGCGTCTCGACCATCGCACCCAGCTCGGGGACCGCGTGGTCGATCCCCTCCGCGTCGAGGTCGTCGGCGACCGCCTCGACGGCCGCGATCGCCGCCTCGGCCTCCTCGACCCGTGAGACGAGCGGGAACATCACGGCGAGTCCACGACCGCCCTCGCTCGCGGCCGCACGCAACAGCGCGCGGAGCTGCGTCTCGAACAGGTCGCGGTGCTCGTCGAGCGAGAGC
The DNA here is from genome assembly GCF_034497445.1 of Halorubrum sp. AD140. NCBI lineage: Archaea > Methanobacteriati > Methanobacteriota > Halobacteria > Halobacteriales > Haloferacaceae > Halorubrum > Halorubrum sp. AD140. The sequence goes on along the minus strand of NZ_JAXRUU010000049.1, from coordinate 21,121 downwards.
CGGATCCCTCGTCTCCCGAGGAAGGGGTTCGCCTCGTTCGGCAGGTCGAGGTACGGCACCCGCTTGTCGCCGCCCACGTCGAGCGTCCGGACGACGACCCGGTCGTCGGGGAACGCCGCCAGCGCGGCCGTCACGGCCTCGTACTGCTCGTCCTCGCTCGGTGGAGACTCGCGATCGAGGAAGAGGAACTCCGTCCGGAACAGGCCGATCCCGTCGGCGCCGCGCTCGCTCGCGGGGGCGAGCTCCGCCTCGCTGCCGACGTTGGCCGCGACCTCGACCGGTCGGCCGTCGGCGGTCGCGACGCGCTCGGTCACCGCCGACGCGGCGTCCGCGTCGGCTCCCGCGCGGGTCGCCGCGTCGGGGTCGACGACCACCCGACCGGCCTCGCCGTCGACGAGGAGGTCGTCGCCGTCCCCGACCTCGCGGAGGGGCTCGCCGACGCCGACGACCGCCGGGATCGACAGCGACCGCGCGATGATCGCCGCGTGAGCCGTTCGCCCGCCCGTGACGGTCGCGATACCCGCGACCGCGTCCGGGTCGAGCGCCGCCGTGTCGCTCGGCGTGAGCCGCTCGGCCAGCAGCACGGTGCCCGCCGGCAGGTCTCCGAGATCGACGAGCGCGTCGGCCTCCAGGAGCGCGCGAAGCAGCCGGTCGCGGACGTCCCGCAGGTCGTCGGCGCGCTCGGCCATCGGGGCATCCAGCGCCTCGAACTGCTCTATCGCGGCCGCGAACCGATCGTGTACGGCGTGTTCGGCCGCGGTTCCGTCCGCGATGGCGGTCTCGACGTCCCCGACGAGCTCCGGGTCGTCGAGGAACTGCTCGTGGGCGTCGAACACCGCCGCCTCCTCCTCGCCGACCCGCTCCGCGGCCCGGTCGCGGGCGCCGCGGATCGCCTCGCGGGCCTCGTCGCGGGCGCGCTCGAACCGCACCCGCTCGGCGTCCGCGTCGACCGCGGACGGCTCGGGTCGGTCGGGGAGCGTCAGCTCGGACTCGGGCCGGTACCAGCGCGCCGTTCCGACGCCCGACAGGGGCGTGCTCCCGACGCCGGCGAGCGTCCTCACGCCGGATCACCGCCGTCCCCGGCGCTGGCGCTCCCGGTGTCGTCGCTCCCGGCGTCGCCTTCGTCGCCGTCTCCCGCCGCTTCGACCTCGGTCGTCAGCAGCTCGCACACCGCCTCCAGCGCGTCGGCCGCCTCCGCCCCCGCGGCGACGACGCGGACGGACTCGCCGTGAGCGACGTTCAGCCCGCTCACCGAGAGCATGCTGTCGGCGCGGACCAGCCCGTCGTCGCTGTCGTCCGCGCGTCCGATCGACACGTCGGCGTCGAACCGGTTCGACGTCTGCACCAGCTTCGAGGCCGGCCGCGCGTGCAGGCCCGCCTTCGGTACCACCGTCACGGTTCGTTCCATGGGATCCGTTGGACCGCGAGCGGCCTTATACTCACGCCACGGGGTCGGGGTTCACGTCCCCGCGCAGTCGCCGCGTCGTCGTGCGGTCGCCGCGTCGCCGCGTCGTCGCGGACGCGTCTCGTCACCGCACGACGTCGACGACCTCGCCGTCGATCATCCGCGCGAGGACGACCTTCGGCACGTCGGCGCGCTCGTGGACGACCGCCGCGATCTCCCTCGCGACAGCCTCGTCGGCGTCGTCGTCGACCGCGTTCACGAGGGGGATCGCCGTCGCATCCATCGGCACTCCCTTCAGGCCGCCGAGGTCGTGCGCGAGGACGCGCCCCACCAGCTCGGGAGTGATCTCGTCGCCGGGGTCGGCCCCGGTGATCGAGACCACGCGCTCGGGCCGGTGGACCACGTCCGTCGACAGCGGCTCGCCGACGGCGTCGACGCTCGCCACCGGAACCACCCGGTCAGCGCCCGGCGGGACCTGCGGCTCGCGCTCGTTCGGGGCCTTGAGGAGGCGCGTCCGCGCGCCGTCGGCCTTCACGAGGACCGGACCGTCGTGTGCGGCCGCGATGTCGTCGACGGCGGCCGGCTCGTACCCCAGGTACCGGTCGTCGCGCTCGCGCTCCGGCACCAGTCCGAGCGGGAAGGCGGAGCGGGAGCCGTCGAAGGTCTCGAGGACCGCGATGGGGTCCCGCGTCACGCGCACCGCGGCGACCTCTCGGTCGAAGATCGGGATCCGCACCGTCGCCGTGAGCACCGCCCGATCCAACCGGTTCGCGAGCGCATAGAGGGTGGTCTTCTTCCCGCCGGCGCCGACGAGACAGGTCGTTCCCGCGGCCGCGTCGAGCGCGTCGACGACGTCGTCCATGTTCGGAGGCGTCGGGATCCACGGGCGAAAACGCGTCGGTCGCGGCAGTCGGTGGCGGTCGCGGCAGTCGGTGGCGGTCGCCTCGTCGTCGTCGGCCGCGCTAGTCGTCGACGGCTACGGCGCGGCCTGCTTCGTCGAGATCAGCTCGATCACGTCGCGGTGGGCGAGTTCGCGGTCGGTACCGACCTGCCGACCGCTCCGGCAGTCGGTGCCGTGGAGGAGCCCCTCCCCGATGTCCGAGTGGATGTGGAACGCGAAGTCCTCGGTCGTCGACCCCGCCGGGAGGAGGAAGCAGTCGCGGAAGACGCCCTTCTCGTCTGTGCTCCCGTTCGCGGAGCCGGGGAAGACCGCGATGCAGCCGAGCACGTCGAAGACGGCCGCCTCCAGCGCGCCCTGCACGCCGGTGCCGTCGTACTCGGCGACGAACTCGCCGATCCGCTCTAAGCCGGCCGCCTGCTCGCCGGAGACGTCGCCGACGACGTCGAAATCGCTCTCGCCCGGCGTGTAGTCGACGACGCCAGCCTCGTTCGCGTTCTTGAGGGCCTTCTCGGCGTGGGCGCTCGCGGGGACGAACGAGAGGTGCTCGTAGTCGGGGTCCGTCGTGATCGCCTCCCAGTTCGCCTGCGCCTCGGGGGTGTCCATCTTGTTGGCGGCGACGACCATCGGCTTCGTGCGCATCCGGATCTCGCGGGCGAGCGACGCCTCGTCGGCGTCGCCCCACGTCTCGGGGTCGAGCTCGAGCCCCTCTGCGAGGATGACCCGCTTCATCCGGTCCTTGTCGATCCCGAACGCCGACATCTGTTCGGCGAGCTCGGCCTCGACGGCGGCCTCCGACCCGTGATACCGGGTCTCGAACTTCTCGAGCCCCTTCCGGAGCACGTCGAGGTACCACTCGTCGAGCTCCTCCTCCAAGAAGTCGATGTCCTCGCGCGTGTCGTGGCCCTCCGTGGCCTCGCCTTCGATGTCGGTCTTGCCCGAGAAGTCGACGACGTGGATGAGCACGTCCGTCTCGTTGAGGTCGGTGAGGAACTGGTTGCCGAGCCCGCGCCCCTCGTGGGCGCCCGGGACGAGGCCGGCGACGTCGACGAGCTTCACCGGCACGAAGCGGGTCCCCTCGCGGCAGACGCCGACGCTCGGCGTGCAGGTCTCGCCGAACTCGGGGGCGGCGCAGTCGACGCGGACGTACGCCTCGCCGACGGTCGGGTCGATCGTCGTGAACGGGTACGCGCCCTCTGGCACGTCGTTCATCGTCGCGGCGTTGAAGAACGTCGACTTCCCCACGGAGGGCTTGCCGACGAGGCCGATCCGATAGCTCATTACCCGCAGTGCGCGACCCGCGGTCAAAAGCGATGCGAGACGCGCCGCGGCGTGGGGACGGCTGACGTGGGGCGTTCGCGGTCAGGCCCGTTCCGGCCGTCGGTCCCCCTTCAGGCGTCGCCGTCGGACTGTCCGGGCTCGCCGACCGCCTCGATCGGGAGCACGTTCTGGAGGGCCGCGAAGGCGTCCTCCGGGCTCTCGAACCGCTCCTGATCGATCTCGGCGAGCAGCGCGCCGAGATCGGCGTCCCCGTCGGCGAACAGCACGGTCGTTCCCGCACACGACTCGGCGAGGGCTCTCCGCTCGACCGGGTAGGAGTACTCGGTGAACTCGTCTTCGACCCGTGACAGATGAACTTCGGTCGTCATAGTTGTCCTATCAGCGGCGGACGGCTTAAGCCCGTGCCCCGGTGGGCTCGCCGGAGCCCCTCGACCCTATGACGGTCCGAACCGCCCGGCGAGGCGAAAAACCGGCAAGAACCGCAAAGAGTTAAGCGCGCGCGCCGCCTTGTGGAATGTGAACATATGTCTCTATACGACCGGATCCTCGTCCCGACCGACGGCTCCGCCGAGGGGGAGCGGGCCGTCTCGCACGCGCTCGCGCTCGCGTCCGTCCACGGCGCGACCGTCCACGCCCTGTACGTGGTCGACACCGCGAAGTACGCGGGGATGCCGATGGAGACCACCTGGGAGGGAGTCGGGAACCTCCTTCGAGACGACGCCACGGAGGCCGTCGAGGCGGTCGAGAGGCTCGCCGAGGGGACCGGCGTCGCCGTCGACACGGCGGTCGTCGAGGGGTCGCCGAGCCGCGAGATCGTCCGGTACGCCGAGGAGCACGGCTGCGACCTCGTCGTGATGGGGACGCACGGCCGCGGCGGCATCGACCGGCTCCTCCTCGGGAGCGTCGCGGAGAAGGTGGTCCGCGCCGCCGCCGTCCCCGTGATGACGGTCCGGATCGACGGCGACGTCGCGGCGGGAACGGCGGCCGAGAGCGGGAACCCGGCGGAGGCGACGACACCCGACGACGGCGAACCGGAGGCCGCCGGGCGGAGCTAGCCACCGACGGCGCCCTGCTCGCCCTCAGGCGTCGGCGTCCCGGAGGTGCTCGCAGTCGCCCGCGTGGACCCGTCGCTCGCCCTCCGCCGTGTCGATCACGAGCGCGCCCGGCGACTCGACGTCGACCGCGGTGCCCACGACGGGACCGCTCGCCGTCTCCACCCGGACCCGCCGTCCGAGCGTGCTCGCCCGGTCGCGCCACGCCGAGAGGATCTGGTCCGCTCGGTCGGCCGTGGCCGCCAGAGCCGCATATCGCTCGAGCAGCGTCGCCGCGACGCGCCGCCTGTCGACGTCGCCCCCGGCCTCGGCGCGCAGCGAGGTCGCCGCGTCGGGCAGCGCCGCCGGGTCGAGGTTCGCGTTGACGCCGACGCCGACGACGAGCCACGACACCCGGTCGGCCTCGCCCTCCATCTCGGTGAGGATCCCGGCGACCTTTCGGCCCCCGCGTCCGGCGACCTTCCGACCTCCGTCTCCGACCCCATCGGTTCCGTCTCCCACCTTCCCGTCGCCGACGAGCACGTCGTTCGGCCACTTGATGTGCGCGTCGACGTCGATCTCGCGACAGGCGTCGACGGTCGCGACCGCCGCCGCGAGGGTGAAAAGCGGCGCGCGGGCGGCCGGAACCGTCGGCCGAGTGAGGATCGAGACCCAGACCCCGCCGCTCGGCGCGACCCACTCGCGGTCAAGCCGACCCCGGCTACCGGTCTGCTCGTCGGCGACGACGGCGACGTCGGCCGCGCCCTCGGACGCCAGTTCGCGGGCGCGGTCGTTCGTCGACGGCAGCCGGTCGCGGTACTCGACCGCGTACGGCGCGTCGAGCCCGAACTCGATCCCCGCGGCGCAGTACGGGGGGTCCGCGGGCGCGACGTACCCCGCCGACGTCGACTCGACCGCGAACCCCTCCTCGCGGAGCGCCTCGACGGCCTTCCACACCGCCGCCCGCGAGACGCCGAGCTCGTCGGCGAGCGCCGGACCGGAGATGGGGCCGTCCGCCAGGGCGGCGAGCAGCGCGCGACGCGTGTCCATGTCGACGCGGTCGGCGCGGGCGTGGAAAGCCGTTCCGGGTCGCGCGGCGAGCGAGGGGAGGACGCGTGCGCGGGTGACACCGCGTTTCCGGTGAAACGACGGGTGCTAGCAAGCCGCAGCGTGTCGGTCCACACGAGCCGACGAACCGCGTTCGATCACCCGGACGGGCGCACCGAGACGCTCCGCCCGTGGACGCAAGACCCAAGGTCTCACGGGCAAACGCTCGGGTATGCAACCCTCCAAGGAACGGGAGTCGTCCGACGGCGATCCGATGGACGACCTCGACGACCTCCTCGACGACGACCTCGCGGGCGGAGCGGCCTCGTCCTCGGACGACCCGCGGTCGGTCTCCGCGGGAAGCGACTCGGGCGGGCGGGCGTCCGCGGAGGGTCGCGTCGGCGTGAGCGGTCGCTGGTTCTCGGCGAAGGCCTTCGCGCTCGCGCTCGGCGCGGTCGCCGCGGGCGTGTTCGTCGGCGGCGCGATCCCGCTCGTCGGCGGGACGGTGGGCTCCGCGGGGGGCGTGTTCCTCGCCGCGTTCCTGGTCGGGCTCGTCCTCTCGTCGCGCCGGTACGTCGAGACCGGCGTCGCCGGCGCCGCCGCCGGAGCCGCGGTGGCGGTGACGAACGTCCTCGGCGTCGGATTCCTCCCGATCGGTGTCGACTACCTCCAGCAGTGGGGGCTCTCGCTGCTCGCGGTCGGCGGCGGCCTCGGGCTCGCGGTGGCGCTGCTCGGCCACTACTTTGGTCGGGACCTCCGCGCGGGGCTGACGGCGGACGTCGACGGCTGAGCGGCCGAGAAGTCGGGACGATCCCCTCGTGATCCCCGGTTCAGCGCGGCCAGTGACGCGCCTCGACGCCGACGTACGCGGCGATCTCGCGCCGCTCGAGCGCGAGGAATCCGGCGAGGATCGCGACGAACCCGAGCAGCGCTTCCGCCTCGATCAGGCTGCCGAACAGGACCCAGCTACCGGCCGCGGCGACGACGGGCTCGGCGTAGCCCACCAGGTGGAGCCGCGCCGGCCCGACGGCGTCGAGCAGCGCGAAGTAGATGAGGAAGGCGAAGGCGCCCGACAGCACCGTGAGGTACGCGAGCGACGCGATCGCGGTGTCGTTCCAGACGATCGCGGCGGGCGACTCGCCGAACAGGGCGGCGCCGACGAACAGCTGTCCCGCGCCGAGCACCATCGCCCAGCCCTGGAGCGCGGCGATCGGGAGGTCGGTCCGGAGCGGCCGCAGGAGGACCGCGCCCAGCGAGAACGCGACCGCGCCGGCGAACGCGAGCGCGACCCCGAGGAGCGCCGAGCTCCCGAGCCCGGCTTCCACCGGATCGGCGATCACGACGACGCCGAGGATCCCGAGCGCGAACCCGCCGATCTCGACGGGACCGAGCCGCTCGCTCGGCAGCAAGACGGCGGCGAAGACGGCGGTCAACACCGGAGCGAGGCTCACCACCACGGCGGCGACCGCTCCGGAGACGTGGAGCTCGCCGACGTAGAGCAGCCCGTGGTACGCCGCGATCACGAACGTCCCGGCGACGCCGACGCCGACCCACTCGTCGCGGCCGCGAGGGACCGTCCGGCCGGACGCGAGCGCGGCGACCGCCAACACGATCGCGCCCGCGATCGCGTAGCGGACGCCGGCGAACAGCAGCGGCGGAAAGTAGTGCAGACCGGCCTCGATGGCGACGAAGGAGGTGCCCCACAGGGTCGCGAGGAGGACGAACGCGGCGACGATCGATTCCGGAGTGGAGATGAAGTTTCGCAGTTCCATTGGATATTACATTGGAAAAGTCGGAGATAGTTAAACTAAACTTTTGAACTGCGCCGATTCTGGAACGAACAATCACACATACGAATACGATTCAACTCGCTCTCGAAAGCGCAGCGAATATTGGATCGAACTCCAAGTGTATCGGTCGAAATATACAACAATCCCTCACGCGAATCGGTGGTATGGACGAGCGCGACGTGCGACTGCTGAAGGCGATCTCGGACCTCGGCACCGGGAGCCCCGAGCGACTCCACGAGGAGACGGGGATCCCCGTCTCGACGATCCACTACCGGCTGAACAACCTCCGGGAGGACGGGGTGATAGAGAACGACCTGTACGACCTCGACCACGAGGCGCTCGGGCTGGGCGTCACGGTGATAGTCGAGGTGCTCGCGAGCTACGAGGGCCCCTACGAGGAGTTCGCGGAGGAGCTGCTCGCGGTCGAGGGCGTGACCGAGGCGTTCTTCACGATGGGCGAGACCGACTTCGTCGTGCTCGCGCGGCTCTCCTCGTCGGACACCGTCGAGCGTCTCATCAGCGACTTCGAGGCGATCCCCGAGGTGGAGCGGACGAACTCGACGTTCACGATCGCCACCCTGCGCGACGAGCCGCGCGCGCCGGCGACGTACGAGCTCGACACCCTGATAGAGGAGCTGACGGAGTGACGAAGAGCAGGGCCGAACGTCTCACGCTACGGACGCGTCGCGGTCCGGCGACGCCCACCGAGCGGTCGAGCTCCGCGCTGCCGGATCACTCCGACTCACGGAGCAACAGGTAGATGACGACTACCAACAGCAGCACGTCGAGACCGGCGACCACCGTCAGGGGGGTCCCGAACCCCCACTGCCACGCCCAGTCGCTGTCCCGGGCCTTCGCGTCGGTGTAGAGCCACCTGCCGATTGTCGCCCAGAGGACGAGCAGCGCTGCCAGCAGGTAGACCTCGTCGTACGCGACGGTGGCACCGAAGAACCGAAACGTCGGGATCTGTGTGGGGGAGAGCGCGTGGACCATCGGCGGGGTCGGATTGTCGGCTCACGTATTAAAAAACCGACACCGACAGCGCGTCACGGACCGGAGTGACCGCCGCCCGCTCGCTTCCGTCCCCGCGACGGCGACGAGAACGAGGGGAACCCTTTTTGACGGGTCGGCGGGTACTCCGCTTCATGACCGAGTACACCGTCGAGTTCGTCGGCACCGGCGAGACGATCGAGGTGGCCGACACGGAGACGATCCTCCAGCCGTGCATCGAGGAGGGGATCGCCCAGGAGTACTCCTGCCGCGTCGGGATGTGTCTCGCCTGCTCCGCCGAGATACTCGAGGGCGAGGTGACCCAGCCGGCCGCCCGCGGGCTCACCGACGAGGAGGCCGAGGAGTACGCGCTCACCTGTATGGCGCGCCCACAGTCCGACCTGAAGCTCGACCGCGGCGCGTACCCCCCGAGCATCGAGGACGACTCGGCGACGGCGGCCGGCGGAGACGGCGACGGCGATGGCGCCGACAGCGCGGCCGCGGACGACGACTAGCCCGACGGCGCGGTCGCGGGACTCCCGTCGACCGAGCGCGTCTCCTCGCCTACCGGGGCAGCGCCTCGAACTCCTCCGGGTCCTCGCCCGGAGCCAACGAGAGCGGCTCGATCGCGACGACGCCCTTCACCGTCCTCGCCCCCTCGATCCCGGGAGCGACGAGCCGCGGTCTGTTCGCCTCCGCTATCGGCGTTCCGTCGCGCTCGACCGCGAGGACCCCGTCGAGGACGGCGCTGACGGCGAGACAGGCGCGGTGGCCGTCGGCGCTCGTCGCGACCAGGTGGGTGGTCTCGGCCGGGAACGCCGCCCGCTCGACGACCGCGGCGATCGGGGGACCGCGCCACGCGGCTTCCGACCGACGTCCGGTCGCACATCGGACCGTGATCGATCGCTCGACCGCGTCGACGCCGGTGAGATCGACGTCCGCGAGCGCGATCGGCTGTGCGTCTGGTCGCGAGAGACCTTCATCGGGTCGCGAGGCGTGCGCGTTCATCGTTGTGTGATGTGAAGTTGGTTCGTTCGGCGGCGCGATTCCGACCGCGAGCGCGTCACCCGTCGGGGTCGACGTCGAACGTCGCGTCTCCGCGGAGGTCGCCCGGGGTGGATCCGCAGCCGCCACACCCCCGGCCCGAATCGCCGAAGACGTCCTCGGTCCACTCCGTGACCTGCGGGTCGTCGGGGACCCAGTCGGGGTCGAGGTCGAGCCGGTCCAGCTCGGCTTCGACGAGCGCGGCCAGCAGGTCGGCGAGCGCGGCGTAGAAGCCGTCGTCGTGCTGACTCACCTCGTCGGCGAACCGCCAGTACCACCGCCCGAGGTGCGCTTCGAGGAACTGACGGTACGCGTCCGCGACGACGGCGACGCCGCGGTCGTCCCCCTCGGTCCGGAGGTACGCCTCGCGCACCGAGAGGTGACCGAGGAACTCGAGCAGGAAGCGGACGTTGTCCCGCCGGTCGTTCTTCTCGGGGACGATCTCGAGGCCGAACGCCTCGTAGAAGCCGCTGAGGTCCGCGAGCTTGCGCACGTTCGTCATCAGCGGCCCCGGCAGGTACGTCAGCTCGTACGGGGAGACGCTGACGCCCTCCTCCACGCCGAACAGCGACGCCCACTCGTCGTGGAGCGCGGCGGCGTCGTCCGCGCGCGCGCCCACTATCTCAGCCAGCGCCGCGGCGTCGCCGTCGACGGCGCCGACGGACTCGACGAGGTCCGCCCGAAAGACCTGTCCGTCGACCGCCTCCTGAAACTCCTCGCCCGGGCGCTCGAAGGCGAGCGCGAGCAGCGAGTACGCGCGGCCGCGGTGGAACGCGGTCGAGGCGTCGCCGGGCACCTCCCGCGGCGCGGTCTCGTCCGCGTCCGTCGGCTCGCGGTCGGCGGTCGATCCGTCTGTCGGTCGCTCCTCGCCGGGGACGACGCCGTCCGGGCCCGGTCGGGACCCGCTCGGCGCCTCCCCGATGATGGTGTTCTCCGGCATGGTCACGTCACGTCCAGTCTGTACACGTCCTCGTCGGCGTCGTACCGGTCGCGCTCGACGGTCGGCTCCGTGATCGGGACCCGGCCGACCTCGTCGCCCTCGTAGTAGCCGACGGCCTCGTCGCCGTCGATCTCGAAGGCGGTGAGCGACCACTCCGTCGACCCCATCAGCTTGAACAGTCCCTTCAGCTCGGGCTCCTCGCCGTTCCGCATCGCGCGGTACGTCTCGATCGCCTCTCCGACCCCCGGGCCGAACATCTGTTCGAGGTACTCGGTCGGGGCCGTGATCGGGGGCACGTAGTACACGTTCGGCTCCAGCCCGAACTGCGGGTACAGCGGCTTCGCGATCTCCTTCTGGTGGACGACGAAGTCGACCGGGTTCGTCGGCTCGGAGGCGGGGTCGCCGTCGTCGGCCTCCTCGGGCGTGTTCACGTAGCCGTGCAGTCGGATCTTGCCCAGGCAGTTCTCGAAACACTGTGGCGCTTTCCCCTGCTCCGTCTTGGGGAAACAGCCGACGCACTTCTGTGAGATCCCCTCGGCCGCGTTGAAGATCGACTTCTTGTACGGGCACGCCTCGTTGCACTGGCGGTACGCCTGACAGGCGTCCTCGTCGATGAGGACGATCCCGTCCTCCTCGCGCTTGTAGATGGCCGGCACGGGGCAGGTCCCGGCGCAGGCCGCGAAGGTGCAGTGGTTGCAGATCCGTGGGAGGTAGAAGAACCAGATCGGGTGCGTCTCCTCGTCGAAGTGCTGGATCGACTCCATCGCGTCCCCCGCGACCTCGTCCTCGCCGAGGTTCGGGTACCGGTAGTCGTCGGGCTCCGGCTTGAACCCGGGGAGGTCCATGGCCGCGGTCGGCGACTCCTGGGGGTGGTTCTCCGGCTCCGTCCAGTCGGTACCGTTGGCCTCGAAGAGCGTCTCGCCCTCGTAGGTGCCGTCGTCCGCCCACTCGGTGGGGCCGAGGTCCTCCAAGAGCCGCTGGTCCCAGCCGACGGGGTGTGAGCCGTACGGCTTCGTCTCCACGTTGTTCCAGAACATGTGCTCCTGGCCCTCGCCGTGGGTCCACGTCGTCTTGCAGGCCAGCGTACACGTCTGGCACTCGATACACTTGTTGAGATCGAACACCCCGGCCCACTGCCGCTCCGGACGCGCCTCCTCGTAGGGGTACTCCATCTCCCGGCCGAGCTGCCAGTTTTCTACCTGTGACATGATCACTCACTCTCCGTGTCGACGTACTCGCCGCCGAGGTACCGCTCCATCTCCGACGTCTCGTAGGTGGGTCGCAGGCCGAGCTCCGCGGGGCGCCACAGGCGCTCGCCGTCGATGCCGGCGTTGCCCTCCTTCTCGAACTTCACGAACGACTCGCGCGGCGCGCCGTTGGCGCAGTGGACGTCGGCGGCGAAGCCCGTCCCGATGCTCTGGCCCATCAGGTCCTTCCGGTTCATCTCGTCGGTGAGGATGGTCGACCTGAGCCACGAGCGAGTCATGCTCTGGTGGCCGCCGCGCCGGTACAGCGACACGTAGTCGGTCTCCTCGTTCCGGGCCATCCCCTCCCGGTCCGGCGTCGCCGCGGCGGTGCCGTGGCTGGTCTGGTTGAGGTTGTGCCAGGTCCGGGTCACCCCGCTGGGCATCGCCGGCTGGTAGCGCACGCGCATCAGGGCTCGGGCGTACTCCTCCGGGTCGCCGTCCGCGCCCGGATACGGCCGGTCGCTCGGGTCGGCGTCGATCCAGACGTAGTCGCCGTCCTCGAACCCCTCCTCTTTGGCGTCCTCCGGGTTCATCTCGACGTACCCCTCGCCGAAGTACGGCTTGCGGTCGTCCTTCCGCTCCATGTCGCCGAACGGTCCCCACCAGACGGCGATGTTCGGGAGCGCGTTACAGAACGTGTGTGCGCCGTGTCGGTACTTCGGCGTCATGTACGAGTACTTGAACCCCGAGTCCACCTCCTGTAGCGGGTGGTTCGACTCGAGCAGCTCGTCGGTGCTCAGGACCTCGTTGCGGAACTGCCGCGCGGAGGCGTCGTCCAGCTTGTCGTCGTCCCACCCGAGGTCCGTCGGCGTCTCCGGGTCGACGAGCGGGTGGTCGCTGTCGTCGACGATGACGTTCGGCCGGTAGACGGTGCCGTCGATCGCCTCCCGGTGGACGGGGAGGTTCTCTCCGACCTCCGTCCACGGCCCCTCCTCTCGGAAGAACTCCAGTCGACCGGTCTTCGTGTACCACGGGACGTCGTCGTCGACCTGTCGGGTCCCCATCTTCTTGGGATAGGTGGTGCTCATCATCAGGGCGGGCTCGCCGCGCTCGGCCCGCTCCAGCAGGTCGTCGACGTCGTACCCCTTCGTCATGTTCGAGTTGTCGATGATCCGCCGGACGTACGGCTTCCCCCTGTGCTCGTCCTCGTCGATGAACGCCCACATGTCCGCGAGGCGGGGCTCGTCGAGCTTCTCCGCGAGCTTCTCCGCGACGCCCTGGTAGATCTGCGTGTCGTGACGGGTGTCGTAGATGCGGTCGATCTCCGTCTCCGGGAACACCATCAGGAAGGGGTTGGTGACCGACGCGGTCAGGTCGTAGACGTTCTGTTCGGCCCACGAGTCGGCGGGGAAGACGATGTCCGAGTACTCGCAGGTCATCGTCCACCACCACTCGTTACAAAAGAACGCCTCCAGCTTCCCCGTCCGCAACAGTCCCTCGATGATCTTGTACGAGCCCTTGGCGTTGCCGAGCACCGAGTTCGACCCGGCCACCCACAGCGACTTCGTCGGCGTGTTCATGTGGGTGTCGCCCATGTGGTACTCGCCCTCGATCTTGAGCGGCTCGTCGAGGTTCGAGTAGAAGTGCATCGACTCCATCGTGATCCGGCCGTCCACCCGGGAGTCCGCCTCCGGGTCGAGCTCCGGATCGAACGGGTCCTCTTGGTGGTAGTGCGGGAGCCCGTTGAGCATCGACGCGCGGTAGTTCCCGGCGTAGCTCCCGATGTTGCCGGAGTGGGTGCCGACGTTCCGGGTCAGCGAGGCGACGAGGAACGCCGCCCGGTCCTTCAGGTCGCCGTTGAAGTACTGGTTGGGACCCATCCCGGTCAGGAGCAGCGTTCGCTCCCGGTTGTCGGCGAAGTCCTCGGCGAGGTTCGCCACCGCCTCCGGGTTGGTGCCGGTCACCTCGGCGGTCGACTCCAGGTCCCACGTCGCGTCGAGGTGCTCCCGGAGGAGGTCGAACACGGGGCGGACCTCGACCGTCTCGCCGTCGGCCAGCTCGACCTCCCAGCTCCCCTCCAGCGCCGCCTCGACGGTGAACTCGTCGCCGACCTCCTCTCTGTGGACGGGGCGCACGCCCTCCGCGTCCTCGTCGTACACCACGAAGTCGTCCCACTCCTCGCGCTGGTCGGGGGTGATCCACTGGTCGTCGGTGTCGACGGTCGTCGGCGCCGGGTGCTCCTCCGCCGGTGCGACCCGCGTCCTGTCGAGGTCGGCGGGATCGTACTCCTCGAAGACGTCGCTCGCCCGGAGGTGGTCGCCGGTGTCCATCCGGACCAGGAGCGGGAGGTCCGTGTCGGACCTGACGAACTCCTCGTCGTAGTCGTCGTTCGCGATGATCTCCCGGGCGACGCCGAGGAACAGCGCGCTGTCGGTCGCCGGACGGATGATGACGACCTCGTCGCACTTCGAGGACGTGGCGTTGTAGTCAGTGAAGACGCCCGTCACCTTGGCGCCGTTCATCCGGGCCTCCGTGAGCCAGTGGGAGTCGGCCATCTTCGTGCAGATCCAGTTCATCCCGGCCATCACGATGTGGTCGGCGTACTCCACGTTGGCCAGGTCGAAGTCGACGGTCTGCTGGCCGGTCACCATCGGATGCCCCGGCGGCAGGTCCGTGTGGAACGAGTAGTTGTCGCCGCCGACGCCGCCGAGCGCCTCGTCCTCGTCGACGCCCCGGACGTGGTGGTCGACGAGCGCCATGGAGTTGGCGAAGCGGTACTCGCCGAACAGCCCGATGGTGCTGAGCATCGGCATGCCGCCGCGGAACTTCATCGTCCGCGTGCCGACTCCCTGCATCTCCTCGACCACGCGCTCGTCGTAGCCCTGATCGAGCAGCGTCTCCGTGGCCGCCTCCCCCGAGTAGCGCTCGGCGATCTCGAGGAACGCCTCGGCGGCGTACTCGAACGCCTCGTCCCAGGACGCCTCGTACCAGCTGTCCTCCCCGCGCTGGGCGTACTCCTCGGGCATGCTCCCGTCGTCGTCCCGGGGGAACCCGTCGTCGACCCACCGCTTGAACCCCTCGCGGATCTTCGGGGAGGTCACCCGGCGTTCGCCGTAGAACCGCTCTATCATCGACAGCCCCTTCTGGCACACGCGCGGGTCCCAGCGGTCGGAGGCCTCGTTGCCGTACAGGTCCGTGGCGTCGCCGTAGTTCATCGACGGACCGAGCCGCGTGACCACCCCGTTCTTGACGTTGGCCTCGAGGTAACAGTTGTGCGTGTCGTTGGGGCGACACGCGAGGTAGTACGAGTCGTCGACGTCCCAGACGTCGCGGTACGTCTGGTCCCAGTCCTCGCTCGGGTACTCGTGGAGCGGGTTCAGCCAGCCGCCCGACCCGGGGTCGTCGGACGCGCTCGGGCGGAACAGCCGCCACCCCAGGTGTCCGGACCCGACGCCGGCCGCCGCGCCGCCCGCCACGGCGCCGATCACCTGCCGTCTCGTGACGCCCGTGGCGCCGTCGTCGCTTCCGGACGGATCGGACGCGTTCGAGCCCCCGGAAGCGCGGTCTCCGTCGGTCACCGTTCGTCACCCCTGCCGGCTATCCGGTCTGCAACCGGGTCTGCGAGCGTTGGTAACATCGGTACACGTCCGAGCTATCGGTGGAACTCATCAATAGCCCCCGGCGATTCTCTCCACGCTGGAACGGCACCGGAATATGTTCGCGTCTCCACTTAGGTGGGGAACCGACTCGAGCGACGGGGGAACGCCGACGCTGTTCGCGCTCGAACTGTGTCACGCTCCGGCGCGGCGTGACAGCCTCACGCTCCGGCGCGGCGCGACAGCGTCAGCAGCGTCCCGGTCGTCCCGGGCTGCGAGCGGCGGATCTCGTCGAGGATCGCTCCGGCGGCCGCCGGGAGGTCCTCCTCGACCGCGACTGGGTCCTCGACCACGCCTGCGACCGTCTCCCCCGGCTCCGCGGCCGCGAGGTCGTCGGCCAGCTGTCGCACCTGGCTCGCGGGCGGCAGCCCCCGGAGGTCGACAGCGTCGTCCGGCACCGCCTCGTCGAGGTCGGTGAGGTACGCGTCGACGGTGGCGGTCACGCCCTTGAGCGCCTCGGCGGCCCGCTCGTGGCCGGGGTCGCGCTGGAGCCGCCGGTCGAAGGGGAGTTCGTGGACGACCGGCACGTCGACGTCGACGGGGTCGTCGAACAGCGTGTTGGGCTCCCCGCAGCAGTCGCAGACGAACCGGTTCATGTTGACCACCGCGGCCACCGGCGGGACGCCGTGCTCCTCGAACAGCCCGATCGTGCGCTCGGTGTCGTCCACGCTCGCGTCGAAGGGGGTCGTCACGAACACCGCGCCGTCCAGCGGCACGTGTTCGAGCAGGGCGCCGACGACGTCGTCGTTGCCCGCGGGCAGGTCGACGAGCAGCACGTCGCAGTCGTCCCAGTCGCCCTGTGCGAGCAGGTTCTCCACGGCCCCGTAGGCGATGGCCCCGCGCCGCGCGGTCGGCGGCTCGCCGCCGGCGACCCCGGGGCTCAGCAGCTGGACGCCGTCCGCGTCGAGCGGCACCGGCTGTCCGGTGTCGTTCGTGAGGATCGGCCCGTCGACGTCGAGCACGTGCGGCACGTTGGGGCCATAGATGTCGGCGTCGAACACCCCCACGCTGTACCCCCGAGCGTCGAGCGCCCTGGCGAGCGCCACGGACACGGTGGTCTTGCCGACGCCTCCCTTGGCGCTCCCGACGGCGAGCACGCGGTCGACGGCGGGCAGGTCGACGGTGGTCTCCTCGTTTCGGACCGGCTGCACGCGGACGTGATCGGCCCCGTCCAGGGTGAGCGCCGCCCCCCGGATCTGCTCGACGACGCGCTCGGCCAGGCTCCCGCCGAGCCCGCCGACGGCGACGTCGACGGTGACCGTCCCGTCCAGCCGGCGCACGCGGCGGACGATCCCCTTCTCGATCGGGTCGCTCCCGTCGGAGAGCGTGATCTCCCGGAACGGGTCCTGGGGTTGCCGTTGCTCGGTCATCGGCTCGGAATTGGACGAACGCGCTCTTAAATCGAGGACAGCGTTCTCAGTTCCGACAAACCGACGACTGCGCGGTCACCGCCCGTCTCGGCGCCTCTCAGGGGGAGCCGCCGTCCGGTCCGTCGACGCGCTCGAACCGGTGTCGAACCACGTCGGCGTCGTCGTCCCAGTCGAAGTGCCCGCCGTGCGCGCGGACCATCCGCTCCTTGTACGCCGAAAGCGACGGCGACCCCTCGCGTTTCGCGTCCGCGTCCGTGAGGTCGCCGAGGGTGCGCTCCGTCACCTCGGTCAGCTCGAAGGTCGCGCCGTCGACCTCGAAGGTGTCGCCCGCCTCGCCGTACCGGTTCCCGCGGTGGAGCTGCGTCACCTCGCCGTCGAGCGCGGCCCGTTTCACGCGGTCGTTCGGGAGCAGGTCGGCCGGGTCGTTCTCGGACATGGTCGCTCTTGGGGGCGGAGCGTCTTATGCGTCCGGTCGCCCCCGGGTCTCGTCGCGCGTGTTGCGAATCTCGAAGCCGCCCGACGGCGAGATCTGCACGGTCGTGAACAGCACCCTCGACCCCCGAGCCGAGGGATTCAAGACCGTGCCTGTCCCCTTCTTCGACGATGCGTCAGGACCACCTCATCACCGCGACGCAGCTCTCGCGGGATGACATCGAGGCGGTGCTCGACCGGGCCCGGGCGGTCGCGGACGACCCAGCCGCCTACGCGGACCGGCACGCCGGCAGCGTGCTCGCGCTCTGTTTCTTCGAGCCGAGCACCCGCACCCGGATGAGCTTCGACAGCGCGGCCAAGCGCCTCGGCATCGACACGATCGACATGGGAGACGTCGACTCCTCGTCGGTGTCGAAGGGGGAGTCGCTCTCGGACACCGTGCGCGTCGTCGAGGGGTACGCCGACGCGCTCGTCCTCCGCCATCCGAGCGAGGGCGCCGCGACGCTCGCGGCCGAGCGCGTCTCCGTGCCGGTGGTCAACGCGGGCGACGGCGCCGGCCAGCACCCCTCTCAGACCCTGCTAGACCTCCACACGATCCGTGAGGACCACGGGCTCGACGACCTCACGGTCGGGATCATGGGCGACCTGAAGTACGGCCGCACGGTCCACTCGCTGGCCGCGGCGCTCACGAACTTCGACGCCAACCAGCACTTCATCAGCCCGGAGTCGCTGCGGCTCCCCCGGTCGGTCCGGTTCGACCTCCACGAGACCGGCGCGCAGGTCCGCGAGCACACCGACCTGGAGGACGTGCTGCCGAAGCTCGACGTGCTGTACGTCACTCGGATCCAGAAGGAGCGGTTCCCCGACGAGAACGAGTACCACCGCGTCGCGGGCGAGTACCGGATCGACGCCGACACGCTCGCGGATGCCTCCGACGACCTCACCGTGATGCACCCGCTCCCGCGCGTCGACGAGATCGCGCCCGACGTCGACGACACCGAGCACGCCCGCTACTTCGAGCAGGCGCACAACGGGATCCCGGTTCGAATGGCGCTGCTCGACACCCTGCTCGAGAACGCCGCGGCCGACGAGGGAATGGAGGCGGACCGATGAGCGACCACGAGCTTCGCGTCTCGAAGATCCGCGACGGCACCGTGATCGACCACGTCGAGGGCGGGCAGGCGCTCAACGTGCTCGCGATTTTGGGTATCGACGGCTCGGAGGGGTTCGGCGTCTCCGTCGGGATGAACGTCCCCTCGGACCGGCTCGGCCGTAAGGACATCGTGAAGGTGGAGGAGCGGGAGCTCTCGCAGTCCGAGGTCGACGTGCTCTCGCTCATCGCGCCCGAGGCGACGATCAACATCGTCCGCGACTTCGAGGTCGTCGAGAAGAACCGGGTGACGCGTCCCGACAGCGTGACGGGCGTGCTGTCGTGTCCGAACCGAAACTGTATCACGAACGCCGACGAGCCCGTCGAGACCCGGTTCGACGTCGTCGCCGACGGCGTTCGCTGCGACTACTGCTCGACGATCCTGCGCGCCGACATCGCCGAGCACATCGACGTGTAGCGAGGGGACACCTGGGGGTCGGTCGACGTCCCCTCCGGTAGGTTTTAGCGCCCGCCGCCCGATGTGCCCGGTATGAGCAAAAAAGCGAAGCTCGTCCTGGTCGTGTCGTTCGTCGCGCTCGCGTACGTCCTGTTGGCCGGCGACAAGGAGCCCGTAACGGTCGAGTAGGGACCGAAGGCCCTCCCCTGCGGGCGGATGCCCGCCGTTTTTACCCGTCACCCGCGTAGCGAGTGGCATGTACGGGGTCGTCACGCGCAACGCCGACGAGGTCGAGATGGAGCCGTTCGACCTCGGCTTCTACGAGGTGAAAGACGTCACGGGGCGGGCGGCCGCGCCGCTCCCGAACGCGGTGAACATGGTGTCGTGTTTCGGAGACAACGCCGCGGCGTCCGAGAACCCGGAGCTCGTCCCCGTCGACGAGCGCGGCGAGCCGGCGACCCGCGACCGCGAGTACTTCGACTGGGCGTACGTCTGTCCGACGCACCCGGAGTACCGCGAGGGGCTCTTGGAGATCGTCGCGGACTGCGCCGCCGAGAGCGCCGACGTGCGCCTCGACGACGTGGGGTTCCCGCGCGAGGGGTTCTGTCGGTGCGAGCGCTGCGAGCGGCTCTTCGCCGAGAGCGACCGCGACGAGTGGAGCGACTGGCGCGCCGACGTGATCACCGAGTTCGTCGCCGACGCCGACGAACTGGTCCCCGGACGGCTGTTGCTCACGCTGTACCCGGACCCGTATCCGGGCCACCTCCGGTCGCGCGCGGGGCTCGACCTCGACCGACTCGCCGCGCACGTCGACGAGTTCGTCGTCCCGCTGTACGACACCGAGTACGCGACGACCTACTGGCTGGAGGCGATCGCTCGCGGCTTCCGCTCGCGGCTCGGCGGCGACTACGACGTCCACGGCGCGCCGCCGGAGACGCCCTTCTCGCTGGAGCTGTACGCGGTCGAAGTAGGCGTCGACGAGCTGATCCACGCCACCGAGGTCGCCGAGACGTACGCGAAGGACGTGTTCTTCGGCTACGACGCGAGCAACGCGGCCGCCGCGCTCCGCCGGAAGGACGCGGACTCCCGCGACGGCGAAGTCCACCGGCCGGACTGATCGCGTCCGCTACCAGCGGCGACCGCGCGCCGTCGCTCCCGGTAACGAGGGTTTATATGCGGCCGCGGCGGACGGCTACTCGACCGGCCGCCGGCGTGCGACACACCGGTCGTCTCGCGTTCGCGCGAGGCGGTCGCCTTTCAACGTCCGCGCCGTAGCGGCGGTCGCCCGACACTCGCGAGCCGCCGGCTCGTCGATTTCCGACGAACGCTCCCGTCCCGCTCAGTGGACCGTCCGGTCGTCCGACGTGTCGATGTCCTCGATCGGGTCGGCGTTGCCGAACTCGGGCGTCGGCCCGTCGCCCGGTTCCGCCCACTCGACCGCGTTCCGGAGCACCCGTCGGACGTCGTCGTCGTAGTACACCGGGTACGTCTCGTGGCCCGGCCGGAAGTAGAACACCTTGCCGTTCCCGCGGCGGTAACAGCAGCCGGAGCGGAACGTCTCGCCGCCGGCGAACCAGGAGGTGAAGACGAGGGTGTCGGGCGCCGGAATATCGAACCGCTCGCCGTACATCTCGGCCTCCTCGAGTTCGACGTACTCGCCGATCCCGTCGGCGATGGGGTGGCTCGGCTCGACCACCCAGAGCCGCTCCGTCTCGGCGGCCTCGCGCCACTTCAGCGAGCAGCTGGTACCCATCAGCCGCTTGAATATCTTCGAGTAGTGCGCGGAGTGAAGCACCAGGAGGCCCATCCCGTCGAGCACGCGCTCGTGGACGCGGTCGACGACCTCGTCGCGCACCTCGTCGTGGGCGGCGTGGCCCCACCACGCGAGCACGTCTGTCTCCGCTAACACCTCCTCGGTGAGCCCGTGCTCCGGCCCCTCGTCGAGCGTGGCGGTGCGGACCTCGTGGCCCGCCTCCTCCAGCAACTCGGCGATGACGGCGTGGATCCCGTCGGGGTAGAGGTCGGCGACGACGTCGCTCTCGCGCTCGTGGCGGTACTCGTTCCAGACCGTGACGCGTGCCATACGGGCCTTCTCCGCCGGACCGACTTGTAGGATCGTATCCGGCGCGATCGTCTATCCCGAAAACTCGGACTCGCTCACTCTGACGATAACCGTCTCGTCGACGTCGCGGAGGTCGTACTCGGGCGTCTCACCCTGCTTCCGCCGGACGTACAGCGGCTCGACGGGCCGTCCGTCGACGAGGCCGAACACCTTCAGGCGCTGGTCGGTCTCCTCCGGGGGGACCGCGCCGTCGCGCACCTCGCGGGCGAGGTCCCGCGAGAGCCACTCGTCGGTCGAGACCGACGGCTCGCGGACGAGCGCCTCGTCGACGAAGCGCACGAGGTACCAGTCGAGGTCGTTCAACAGCGCCACGGCGGCGCCGAGGCTCACGGTGTCGACCGCGACGCTGTTCGCGAACGGCTCTTCGATGTCGTAGGTCGC
>NZ_JAXRUU010000048.1:0-24778 GCF_034497445.1 Halorubrum sp. AD140 | reverse complement strand
TTTCGTGTCAATCGGCGATTGATTTTCTCCCTTGCCACCAGTGTGGCTGTACGCGAATTCTCGTGAACACCACTCAGCTGATCGGTAATCGAACGAAAGCAAAATTGTGCCCGTTCGACCGATAATCCCTGCGCTGTCGGGCGATTATCGCGCCTCAAATCTATGGGCGCTGCAGGATTTGAACCCGCGACAACTTGGTCCGAAGCCAAGCACTCTATCCAGACTGAGCTAAGCGCCCGTACCGATCGGTATTTCGCTGGAGGTGTTAAGTCCCGCGATTCGGAATCGGTGGAATACCCTGGGCACGACCCGGTCCTACGGCGGCTCGCGGGCGATCAAAAAGAATATTATTCGGACCGGAGATGTCTCCGGTAGTGGATGAGTTTTGGCCGTACGGCGTCCCCGCCGAACGAACGGTCCGAGTCGGCCCCGTCGTCGAGGTACGCCCATGTATGACCTGAGGCCGCACTTCGACGAGGAGGTCGAACTCGGGACGAACCTCCTTTTCACGGGGCCGCCGCTGACCGGCAAGCGATCCATGATGATGGACGTGTTGGCGGCCGGCACCGAGCGCGGCGACGGCGCGATCGTCGTCACGACCAAGGACGGCGCCGACCGGGTGCTGAAAGACTACGCGAAGCGGACGGGCTACGAGGGGAAGCCGGTGGCCGTCATCGACTGCGTCACCCGCCAGCAGGGCGTCAACGACACCCGCGAGTCCGACCGGATCAAGTACGCCTCCTCGCCGGTGGACATGACCGGCATCGGAATCAAGCTCTCCGAGTTCCTGCAGGCGTTCAGCGACAGGGGAATCGACCGGAACCGCGTGATGGTCCACTCGCTGTCGACGCTGTTGATGTACTCGGACCTCCAGACCGTGTTCCGGTTCCTCCACGTGTTCACCGGTCGGATCCAGAGCGTGAACGGACTCGGCCTGTTCAGCATCGACTCGACCGCCCACGACGAACAGGCGATGAACACCCTCAAGCAGCTGTTCGACGGCGTCATCACGGTCCCCGAGGACGGCGACCCGGAGATCCGGCTCGCCTGAGCGGCCGGTCGGAAGTCCGTCTCGACGGTTTCGATCGCTGCCATTTCGACCGATCGCGTGAAACCGGATCGGGTGTCAGGTTTAATCGTCGCGACCGCGAACTCCCGCGTATGCCCATCACCGACGACGAGGGGCTCGACCGGCTGCTCAGCGCCGAGACGATCGCCGTGATCGGCTGCTCGAGGGCGCCCGGGAAGGCCGCCCACGACGTGCCCGCGTATCTCCAGCGGCACGGCTACCGGATCGTTCCGGTGAATCCGTTCGCCGACGAGATCCTCGGGGAGCCCGCGTTCGACGCCCTCGCGGACGTCGAGGACGAGATCGACCTGGTGGACGTGTTCCGTCCGAGCGAGGAGGTCCCGAGCGTCATCGACGAGGTGCGCGAGCGACACGCGGCGCGCGGCGACGCCGCCGCGGTGTGGCTCCAGCTCGGGATCAGCCACGACGAGGCGGCGGCCGCCGCGGAGGCCGACGGGATCGACGTGGTACAGGACCGCTGCCTGAAGGTCGAACACGGTCGCCTGCGCGGGTAACCATCCGAGACGCGGAGCGGACCTCGGCGACGTCTCCCTACCCCTCCCACTCCTCGAACGACCGGTACACGCCCTTCGAGAGGTAGCGCTCCGAGGAGTCGGGGAACACGGTGACGACGGCGTCGTGGGGCGCATCGATCTCGCCGTCGCAGACCCCGCGGGCGACCGCCTTGGCCGCGAGCGCGTTCGCGGCCGCCGAGGAGGCGACCAGGTGGCCCTCCTCGGCCGCGAGGCGGCCCATCTCCTCGTGGGCCGCCCGGTCGGGAACCTGTCGGATGTCGTCGACGAGGTCCGGGTCGAACAGCTCGTTGGTGTCGATGTCGTGGGTACCGATCCCCTCCGTCTTGTACTCCTCGTGGTCGATCTCCTCGCCGAGAAACTCGCGGTACGCTGAGCCGGCGGGTTCGACGGCGACCACGTGGGTGTCGGGCTCGCGCTCGCGGAAGTAGCGGGCCATCCCCATGAGCGTCCCGCCGGTGCCGCAGCCGACGACGACGGCGCCGACCTCTCCGTCCAGCGCCTCGTCGACCTCGGGGGCGGTCGTCTCGTAGTGGGCCTCGGCGTTGAGCGGGTTCGAGAACTGCTGGGGGACGACGGCATCGTCGAGCTCCGCGGCGATCTCGTGGGCGCGGTCGATGGCGAACCCCATCCCGTCCTCGCTCGGGGTGTTGACCACCTCCGCGCCGAGCGCGCGCATGAGCTGCTGTTTCTCCACCGAGAACCGCTCGGGGACGACGAAGACGGCGTTCAGTCCGAGCTGTCTCGCCGCGACGGCGATGCCGATCCCGGTGTTGCCGGCGGTGGGCTCGACGACGGTTCCGCCCGCGCCGACGTCGCCGCGCTCGAGCATCCGTTCGAGCATGTACTTCCCGATCCGGTCTTTGATGCTCGCCCCGGGGTTGAACGACTCCAGCTTCGCGTACACCGGAACCGCGTCCGGCGAGTCGTGCATCCGGACGAGCGGCGTCTCCCCGATCGTCTCCAGCACCGACGACAGGGGCTCCCGATGAGTGGTCATGGGGCGGCAAACGTTGCCTCGGGATTTGTGTGTTGTCATCGCTCCGTCGCTGCCGGCGGACGAACCGACGCCGACCGGTGTGCGACTCGTCGTCGCGGATCGAACACACTTATGACCGTCGTCCGGCTCCGACACTGTATGAGCGAGACGGATGCAGAGGCCGACGACGCGGCCGAGGTGACGGTCGTCCTGCCGGACGGATCAGAGCTACGCGTGCCGGCGGGGGCGACAGTCGAGGACGTCGCCTACGAGATCGGCCCGGGGCTCGGCCGCGACACCGTCGCGGGGAAGATCGACGGCGAGCTCGTCGAGAAGCACGCCGCGGTCCGCGACGGCGCGCGGATCGAGATCGTCACCGACCAGTCCGACGAGTACCTCACGGTGCTTCGCCACTCCGCCGCCCACGTGTTCGCGCAGGCCCTCCAGCGGCTCTATCCAGAGGCGACCCTGACCATCGGCCCCCCGACCGACGAGGGGTTCTACTACGACGTGACCGACGTCGACCTCGACGAGGACGACCTCGAGGCCATCGAAGACGAGATGGACGAGATCATCGCGGCCGACTACGACATCGAGCGCGAGGTCCGGTCGCGCGAGGAAGCCAAAGAGATCTACGCCGACAACGAGTACAAGCTGCAGATCCTCGAGGAGGAGGCCGACGACGAGGAGGTCACCTTCTACGTGCAGGACGGCTGGCGGGACCTCTGTCGGGGCCCCCACGTCGAGTCGACCGGCGAGGTCGGCGCGGCGACCCTGCTCGAAGTGTCGGCCGCCTACTGGCGCGGCGACGAGGAGAACGACACGCTCACGCGCGTGTACGGGACCGCGTTCGCGAGCGAGTCGGACCTCGAGGAGCACCTGGAGCTTCGCGAACAGGCGAAAGAGCGCGACCACCGGAAGATCGGCCAGGAGATGAACCTCTTTTCAATCCCGACGGTGACCGGACCGGGGCTCCCGCTGTACCACCCGCCGGGCAAGACCGTGCTCCGCGAGCTGTCGGACTTCGCGAACGAGCTCAACCGCGAGAACGGGTACGAGGAGGTCGAGACGCCGCACGTGTTCCGGACGGAGCTGTGGAAGAAATCCGGCCACTACGAGAACTACAAGGACGACATGTTCCTCCTCGACGTCAACGACGAGGAGTACGGGCTCAAGCCGATGAACTGCCCGGGGCACGCGACCATCTTCGACCAGCAGTCGTGGTCGTACCGCGACCTCCCGCAGCGCTACTTCGAGAACGGGAAGGTGTACCGGAAGGAGCAGCGCGGCGAGCTCTCCGGGCTCTCGCGGGTGTGGTCGTTCACCATCGACGACGGGCACCTGTTCGTCCGCCCGGACCAGATCCGCCGGGAGATCGAGTCCGTCATCGAGATGATCTTCGAGGTCGTCGAGACGCTCGACCTGGAGGTCGAGGTCGCGCTGGCCACGCGCCCCGAGAAGTCCGTCGGCAGCGACGAGATCTGGGAGTCCGCCGAGGAACAGCTCCGCGAGGTGCTCGAGTCCGGCGGGTACGACTACGACGTCGAACCCGGCGACGGCGCCTTCTACGGCCCGAAGATCGACTTCGGCTTCGAGGACGCCCTGGGCCGCGTCTGGGACGGGCCCACTGTCCAGCTCGACTTCAACATGCCCGAGCGGTTCGGCCTGACGTACACGGGCGAGGACAACGAGGACCACCGGCCGGTGATGATCCACCGCGCGCTGTACGGGAGCTACGAGCGCTTCTTCATGGTGCTCATCGAGCACTTCGACGGCGACTTCCCGCTGTGGCTCGCGCCCGAGCAGGTCCGGGTGCTCCCCGTCTCCGACGAGACGCTCGGATACGCCCACCGCGTGAAAAACGAGCTCGAAGAGGTCGGGCTCCGCGTCAAGGTCGAGGACCGCGACTGGACCGTCGGCCGCAAGATCCGCGCCGGACACGACGACCGGCTCCCGTACATGGTCGTCGTCGGCGAGGACGAGTCGGAGGCGGGGACCGTCTCCGTGCGCGACCGCTTCGAGAACCAGCGGGGCGACGTCGACCTCGACTCGTTCGTCGACCACCTCGTCGCGGAGCGCGACGAGAAGCGGACGGAGCCGGACTTCGTCGACGCGGCGTGAACCGACGCGGCGTGAACCGGCGCGCGTGAGCGGACGCGGCACGTGATGACTCCACCGTCGGCCCACACCGTGGGTGACGTTCGCAGGGGAACGACCGTTCCGCCGTGTTTTTGCCCTTCACCGTCCGCACCTCTTGTATGAGCGACACGCCGCTGGCAGGGAGAGAGGTCGAAGCGGCTCCTGACGTGGGGGAGCTGACGCCGCCCGACCGCACGCTGATGGGGCCCGGGCCGAGCGACGTCCACCCGCGGGTGCTGCGGGCGATGAGCACGCCGCTCGTCGGGCACCTCGACCCGTCGTTCGTCGACATCATGGACGAGGTGCAGGAGCTGCTCCGGTACGCCTTCCGGACCGACAACCGGTGGACCATCCCGGTGTCCGGGACGGGCTCCGCGTCGATGGAGGCCGCCATCGGGAACCTCGTCGAGCCGGGCGACACGATGCTCGTGCCGACGAACGGTTACTTCGGCGGGCGGATGCGGTCGATGGCTGAGCGCGCCGGCGGCGAGGTCGTCGAGGTCGACGCGCCGTGGGGCGAGCCACTCGATCCGGTCGACGTCGAGCGCGCGTTCGACGAGCACCAGCCGGACGTGTTCGGCTTCGTCCACGCCGAGACCTCGACCGGGGTCCTCCAGCCGGACGTGCCCCGGCTGACGGACATCGCGCACGCCCACGACGCGTACGTGATCGCCGACTGCGTCACCTCGCTCGGCGGCGTCGAGCTGCGCGTCGACGAGTGGGACGTCGACGTCGCCTACTCCGGGCCGCAGAAGTGCCTCTCGTGTCCGCCGGGCGCGAGCCCGCTCACGCTCAACGACCGCGCGATGGACAAGGTGCTCGACCGCGACGAGAGCCCCCGCTCGTGGTACCTCGACCTCTCGCTGCTCGAGGGGTACTGGGGCGACGACCGCGCCTACCACCACACCGCGCCGATCACGAACGTGTACGCGCTCCGCGAGGCGCTCCGACTGGTCGCCGAGGAGGGGATCGAAGCGCGATGGGCCCGCCACCGCGCGGTCGCCGGCGAGCTGAAGGCGGGACTCCAGGAGCTCGGTCTCGAGATGAACGCCGCCGAGGAGTTCTGGCTGCCGAGCCTGAACGCCGTCCGCGTCCCCGACGGCGTCGACGACGGCGCCGTCATCGAGTACCTGCTCGACGAGTATGACCTGGAGATCGCCTCCGGACTCGGCGACCTCGACGGTGAGGTCTGGCGAATCGGCTGTATGGGTCACTCCGCGCGGTCGAAGAACGTCGAGTACGTTCTCGCGGCCCTGGAGGACGCGCTGGCGGAGCAGGAATACGAGGCCTGACCGGGCGCCGACGCGGCCACTCTTCTCACCGCGCCGTCAGCACCGCCCTCACCGCGCCGTCAGCACCGCCCTCACCACGCCGTCAGCACCGCACGTTCCTCACCACGCCGTCAGCGCCGCTCGTCCGTGGTCGCGCGCGAGGAGAGCGAGGAACGCGAGCACGCCGGTGACCGCGAACGCGCCGCCGACGTAGAAGACCGACGCCATGCTCACCTCGACCATCAGCCAGCCGGCGATGAGCGGTCCCGCCACGGAGCCCGGCCGCCAGACGAGCTCGCGGATCCCGAAGCTGGAGGCGACGCCGCCGTCGTCGGTGCCCTCGTCGGCGAACAGCGCCATGCTGGCGGGTTCGCGGAAGGAATCCGCGACGCCGAGTAATCCCGACAGCGCCACCAGCGGCAGGTACGCCGGCGGCAATTCGCCGAGGATCGGGAGCGCCACCTCGGCTCCGAGCGCGGTCCCGATCGCCGCCGCGAACGGGATCGCCATCGCGATCAGCCCGTAGGCGCCGCCGCCGGCGAAGACGAACAGCGAGCGACCGAACCCGTCGGAGAGCCGTCCGGTGAACAGCTGACCGACCATGTTCGTCGCCTTCTCCGCGGTGACCGTGACTGCGACCGCGGTCGCCCCGACCGCGAGCCCGCCCGCGGCCAGCTCCGTGCCGGCGTAGATCGGGACCCACGTCCGCACCATCGTCACCGCGAAGGCGTACTGCGCGCGGAACGCCGAGATCGTGAGGATCTTCCGGTTCACCGCGAGGTCGCTGAACGGGAACCCCGCGACCCGCGTCGGGTCGTCGTCGAGCACCCCCCAGGTGACGACCCAGGCGAGCACCATCAGCGCCGTGATGAGCGTGAACACCGGGCCGAACCCCGCGGCGTCGTAGACGGCGCCCGCGCCGAGCGACCCGAGGATCGAGGCCGCGAAGGAGGCGGCGTTCGCCTTCCCGATCTTGTCCGCGCGGGTGCCGACGTCCGCGATCTGTCCGACCAGCGAGAGCGTCATCAGCCCCGCGCCGGTGACGACGAGCCCCTGGAGCGCGCGGACGAGGATGAACGTGCCCGAGGAGTCGACGAGCGGGAAGAGGGCGTACACGCCCGCGCCGACGCCGAGGACGGCGAGCAGCACGAGCCGCTTGTCGAACCGGTCGCCCGCCCACGCGAGCGGGACCACCGCGGCCGTCTGTGCGAGGGTGAATCCCGTCGTGTACATCCCGACGACGAAGCCGGCCGACACCGTCACCCCGAGCACCGTCGTCGCCTGCGGGTCCAGTGCGTTGATGTACGTCGGCAACAGCGTCAACAGCGTGACGAAGCCGAACCCCTCGGCGAAGCGGGTGAGGTAGAGCGCCCAGAACTGCGACCGTCTGTCGGCGTTACGCACACCGGATCCGCGCGCAGCCGTTCAAAATGTGTTTCGATTCGAAGGAATTCACATCACCGCCGCACTTATGCGGGACGAGAGACCTCCCCCGACCATGGGCGATCCCTCCTGTGACCGTCGGTTCTGTCCGGAGTGCGACCTCGCCGTCACGCGGGTCGACGAGGTCTGTCCCGACTGCGGGGCGCAGATCGAGGACTGACCGGCGGCGACCTACAGCGTCTCGGCGAACTTGTCGCGCCGGAAGAGGTCGATCTCCTGGGCCGTGGACCCCTCGCGCGACGCCGCGAAGCCGATCGCCTCGGCGACCTCCTCGGGCTCGGTCACCGCGCCGGGCTCGAACCGCTCCTCGAACGGCTCACCGTCCTCGTCGCCGAACTCGGTGCGCACCTCCGAGGGGTTCACGACCGAGACGGCGACGCCCTCGTCGCCGACCTGGGCGGCCACGCTGTGTGCGAACCCGCGCACCCACCACTTCGTCGCCGCGTACACCGGGTTGAACGAGCGAGGGTACTGCCCGGCGAAGCTCCCGACCACCACGAGCGTCCCCCGGCTCTCCACCAGGTGTGGGAGCGCCTCGCGGGTGAGGAAAAAGGTCCCGTCGACGTTCGTCTCCTGCATCGCGAAGTACTCCTCGTCGGTCATCGACGCCACGTCGCTTCCCCGGCCCACCCCCGCGTTGGAGACGACGACGTCGAGCCCGCCGAACCGGTCGACGGCCGACTCGACCGCCGTCTCGGAAGTCGCCCGGTCGCGAACGTCGCCGGGGAGGACCAGCGTCGGCGCGTCGTGGGCGTCCTCCAGCGCCGCGGCGATCGATTCGAGCCGCTCCTCGCGGCGGGCCAGCAGGGCCACGTTCGCGCCCCGCTCCGCGAGCGCGTGGGCGGTCGCCTCGCCGATACCCGAACTCGCGCCCGTCACCAACGCCGTCGCGCCGTCGAGCGTCGTCATGTGGGCCGTGGTACGGAGCGCGGGTATAAAAACCGCGGCGGCGGTCACTCGAGGCGATCGGCGAGGTCGTGGAAGCCGTCGACGACGATGTCCGGCTCGGGACCCAACTCCTCCGTCGGGAGCTCCTCGCCGGGCCGGGACACCCACGCGGTCGACATCCCGGCGTGTTTCGCGCCCCAGACGTCGCGCATCCCGCCCCCGGAGGCGTGCAGGACCTCCGCTATCGGCGTGTCGGTCCGCTTCGCCGCGTGCTCGTAGATCCGCGCGTCCGGCTTGTACGTCTCGACCTCGTGGGCGCTTATCGCGTCCGTCACGACGTCGCCGAGGCCGGCGGCCGCGACCAGGTGGTCCAGCATCTCGGGAGAGCCGTTCGAGACGATGTACACCTCGTAGCCGGCCTCCGTGATGCGTTCGATCCCGTCCTCGACGTCGTCGAAGATCGACAGCTCGTCTTCGTACACGGTGCGTCGGATCTCGTCCCGCGTCGCTTTCGGCACGTCGTGGCCGTTCGCTTTGAGGGCGTATCGGAGCCCCTGTCCGATGAGTTCCCAGAACGGCTGGTAGGCGTCGATGTCGTTCGCGATCATCGAGTACTGGAGGTACTGCGCCCGCCACAGCTGCGAGACGGACTCGGCGTCCTCCAGCCCGTCGACGTGCGCTTCGAGCACCGCTTCCTGGGAGCCGATGTCCACGAGCGTGCTGTACGAGTCGACCGTCACCGTGGAGACGGCGTCGAAGTCCATACCCGGGGTAACACGGCTCACGTGATAACCGTGCTGACACCGGGCACGACGACGGTCGGGCGGTCGGTCTGTGCGGCACACGGCATCACTGCGCGGCACACGGCGTTACCGTCCGAGGTGGTCGAACGCTCGCTGCGCTCAGCACTGCGGCTGCTCTCCTTCACATCGCGCGAGCCGCTCGACCGTGAGATCGTCGAACGCCGAACAGAATTGGTCCCGAGGCGCCTTTGTAGTTGCCAGTCAGTGTGTGCCGATCAGATCGATTTTGATCTGCTCCCGCTTGTCCTTCGAGTCGCCGTCGTCGACGATTGCGTAGCTGAACCAGATTCGTGTCCTGATTCCGACGATGCCCATAGAGCTGACTCTTCAGGTTCACACTCTGCCCGATGTACTCCAGAGGTTCCGGCTCCTCGCGGCCCCAGATCCGAAACACACCAGAATCTATTGGGAGCCGATAGGCGTTTGCGAGCGGCTCTGGCGCAGTCTGGATCGATCGGTGTCGCCAGTGACAATCGCGATGAAGATGTTCGAATCGACGAAGAACGTCATACGTCTTCGCGTGACTCACGAACCGCCTCGACAGGGTTGACCTCCGGCGTGTCCTCAACGGCGAGTTCGGCGAGCGCTTCGCCGAACGTGAGATCCTCAGAGGATCGATCTCCCTTTCTAATAAATTCCCGACGGTGAGCGGAACTGACTCCGTGAGCTCCAACCACACGAGAGCATTCCGTTGAACGCACGGAATACGTCGGTCTCACCGGTTCTGCCGGAACCCCTGTGTTTTCACGCGGGACCCGCCAGATCTGAACATGACTACGAACGCGGCGTTCGATTTCGATCTGCTGGCGCGACTGACGGATAGCCCCGGCCCAGCCGGTTACGAGGACCGCGTACGTGAGGTCGTACGCGACGAACTCCCAGCCGTCGATGCCGTGCGGACGGACGCGATGGGCAACGTCGTCGCGACCGTCCACGGGAGCGCAACCCCGGAGTACGAGGTACTCGTTGCTGCACACATGGACGAGATCGGGCTCATCGTGAGTGACGTCGACGACGACGGCTTTCTGTCTGTTGCGCCTCTCGGCGGCTGGAACCCGGACGCACTCCGCGGACATCCGGTCACCGTCCACACTCGGGAGGATGACTACGAGGGCGTGGTCGGCATCAACGCCGCGCACACGGCCGCAGATGAGGCGCCGGAGGAGTGGACGCTCGACGACGCGCATGTGTTTACGGGTCTCGACCCAGAGGAGGCGAACCAGCGGTTGGGTGTCGGTGACATCGTGACGCTCGATAGCGACCTCCGCGAACTCGGTGAGTGCGTCTCGGGCTCCTCACTAGACAACCGGGCAGGAGTATACGTCCTGTTGGAAGCCGCACGGCGTGCAGACCCCGACGTGACCGTTCACTACGCCGCCACAGTCCAAGAGGAAGTCGGACTGCGGGGCGCGACCGCCTTGGGAGTGGACATCGATCCGGATCTCGTGGTCGCGCTCGACGGGACGCTTGAGCAGTCATATCCCGGCATCGACTCATCGAATGCGATCTCGAAGCTCGGTGACGGTGTAGGGATAAAGCGGAAAGACGCGAGCGTCATAACGACGCCCGCCGTCGTGGAACGCTTTGAGTCTGTCGCCGAAAACCACGATATCACCTTCCAGCGCGAGGTTTCTTGGAACATCGGGACAGATACTGGTGGCCTCCAGAACACCGGCGGCGCACGGCCAGTCGGAGCGCTCTCGATACCCGTCCGATACCATCACTCCGCCGTCGAAACAGCCAATGTGAATGACGTTGCGGCCGCTGTCAGTCTTCTCACCGCCTTCCTCAACACCGAGGACGGGAAAGACTACACGCCGAACTGATAGGACTCAGTGCAGCTGAAACAGTTAGAAGGGCTATCGCGGAGTTTGTTGGTTTTCTGGATCTGTGGCTCTGTTGAATCCTGCAACCCTGACAAAAACTGTGTGCTGAATACAGGGCGCGTATCTTGCATCGAGTACCCCGCTGGTCACCGTCACTGT
The DNA here is from genome assembly GCF_034497445.1 of Halorubrum sp. AD140. Taxonomy (NCBI): domain Archaea; kingdom Methanobacteriati; phylum Methanobacteriota; class Halobacteria; order Halobacteriales; family Haloferacaceae; genus Halorubrum; species Halorubrum sp. AD140. Next base: position 13,668 of record NZ_JAXRUU010000048.1, on the reverse strand, counting down.
TATTGATCCAAGAGCGTGGGCACGATGACTGGTAGGAGATACCTGCACAGGTTTTAATAGGAACGCTCTGAGCGCAGAGGTCACCGATTTTTAAACGGTAGACACGCGCAAAACATGTCGTCAGAGTAAAGTACGTCAGACGAGAGACCGCTCTAATGGTCGGTACGTACGTGTTGGTGTCGCTGTCGCGCCCCTTCGAGGATCCAGTCCTCATCTTCGCGCTGGCGATGTGCATCTTTCTGATCGCACCGTTGCTGCTCGAACGGTTCAAGATACCCGGGATAGTCGGAGTGATGGTGTTCGGTGCCCTCGTCGGTCCGAACGCCCTCGGCTTGCTCGCACGCGACGACGCCATCATCCTCCTGGGCGAGATCGGCATCGTCTACCTGATGTTCGTCGCGGGGCTGGAGATCGACGTCAACGAGTTCCTCGAGAACCCCGATCGGAGCGTCCTCTTCGGATTGACATCGTTTCTGCTCCCGATGGCACTCGGCGTCGCCGTTGGCGTGAGCGTCCTCGGGTTCGAGATGCCGGCTGCAGCGCTGTTCGCGGCGACGTTTGCCTCGCACACCCTGCTCGCCTACCCGATCATCGACCGCCTCGACCTCGCGACGAACGAGGCGATCACGACCACGATCAGCGGAACGATCGTCACTGACACCTTGGCGTTGCTGGTGCTTGCGGTCGTGATCCGGTCGCTTGAGGGATCGCTTGAGCTGCTCTTTTTCGGCCAGCTCGTCGTCGGCCTCGTCACGCTGTTCGCCGGCGTCTGGTTCATCGGCCCGAAACTCGCCCGCTGGTTCTTCCGCAACGTGGACGAGGAGAGCTACTTCGAGTTCCTGTTCGTGATGGCGGTGCTGTTCACGAGCGCCTTCGCCGCCGAGCTCGCACAGGTCGAGGCGATCATCGGGGCGTTCCTCGCGGGACTCTCGCTCAATCGCCTCATTCCCCGGAGCGGCACACTGATGAACCGCATCGAATTCGTCGGAAACGCCCTGTTCATTCCCTTCTTCTTGCTCTCGGTCGGGATGCTGGTCGACGTGTCCGTATTCACGGAAGGGGTGCAGGCGTGGCTCGTCGCGGGGTCGATCATCGTCGTCCTCTTCGTGACGAAACTCGTCGCCGCCTGGGGGATCGCCCGCGTGTACGACTACGCTCGCGAGGAGTGGCTCACAATGTTCGGGCTCTCGTCGGGGCAAGCGGCGGCGACCCTCGCGATTACGCTCATCGGGTTCGACGTCGGACTGTTCGGCGAAACCGTCGTCAACGGCGTTGTACTCATGATCATGATCGTGGGCGTCGCGAGCCCTGCGATCACGAGTCACTTTGGCCGGGCGGTCGTCGACTTGAAGGACGATAGCGAGTACGATCCGGACGACGCAACCGAGCGCGTGCTCGTTTCCTTGACCGACGAGGACGAGATGGAACTGCTCGTCGACCTCGCGATGTTACTGCGTGGCGAGGCCGAGGATCCGCTCTATGCAATGACCGCCGTTTCCAACCGATCTGGAGACACCGAGGCCGCGGTGGCCGAGGCCGAGTCGGTGCTCGAGTCGGCCGAGGAACACGCGAACGCCGCGGAGGTCCCCGTCGATACGCACACGCCGGTCGATTCGAGCACCGTTCGGGGTACCGTTCGAACTATCGAGGAGAACCGCATCACCATCGTGGTCGTCGGCTGGACTGACCGGCGACGCTTCGGCGACCGCGTGTTCGGTGACACCGTCGACCAGCTGCTCGAGCGGACCGACGAGTTACTCGTCGTCTCCCGACTCACGGACCCGTTCGAGGCCGTCGATCGGCTCACTCTCGTGCTTCCGGGGCGCCTCGCCGCCCACCCCGAGTTCTTCCACGGCGTTCACGTGATGAAAGCGCTCGCCGAACAACTCGGGGCAACCGTCCGATGTCTCCTCCTCGATGGCGACCCCGAAACCTACGAGGACCTCATCAGCAGGGTCGAACCCGACGTGTCCCTGGAGGTGGAGACGGTCGACAGAGCGGGGATCGACGCCGAGGAGACCGACCTCCTCGTCGCTCTCCTCCCACGGGAGGGAGCGCGGGGGTGGCAACCCGGTCTTCGGTCTGTCCCGGACCGCGTTCGAACGGCGACCGACGGCAACGTCCTCGTGGGCTACCTGTCGGAGGAGCCGTCGGACTCGCGTCAGTTCCTTCGCGTCCGATGAGGTCGGGCTATCGAGGTCGCGCCACCGAAGCGGATCAAACTGCTCTGTTGAATCCAATGACGGCACGAGGATCACGATCGCTGAAGGCCTGATTATGTCGCTTGTTACCGCCGGGGAGTTGGATCCATCTACCCGGTAATATCGATTCGCTCTATTTCTGCCAAGATTCCATATTTGAATTCCTTCGGTAGGGCCGCTGAACCGACTACAGAATAACCCGATCCCGACGCCTTCTGCGGATTCAACAGAGCAGATCAAACCTTTCGGGGATTTCTCAACTCGGCGTGCTGTTATTGATTGTTCCAGGGAATCGACGTTTCTGACAGGCCGTGTTCCTCGCAGCCGTTAAGCCGCTTGGAGAGATGGCCGCGGATTCGACCAGTTGCACTGCTTAACTCGTCTTGAGTTCGCGCACTGTTCGGGTACCACAGGCGCTGCTGACCCAAATCAATGTAATGTGGGAAAAGAGTCGGTATGCGAATAACTCCGAATCCATCCCTGACGCTGTCTGATCTGGTGTATATCGCCATCGTCTCGCTCTCATCCTCTCCGCGATGATACCGAAGGATGTGCTGCATTGATTCTCTATATGCAGCAGGACCACGAGAAAATATCACTATTTGATGATTTCAACACAGCCGGAGCTTTCATCTCGGCCGAGACGGACACGACTGACCGCACCGAAGAGTTTGGTTCTCGGCATTGGTGAGATCATCAAGCTGCTCTCGCATGTGGTTCGCGTCGCCGTCGTCGACGATTGCGTTGCTGAACACCAGCTCCGCGTCCCGATCACGATGGTGCTGATAGAGTGATTCTGTTAACCAGAAAGCAACCGTAGCCTGTAGTAGGTACTACTTCCACTTTCACCATCCATCCATGGCTCAACCCTTTTACACATCTGCCATTCTACACTACCATGCACACTCGCTCTCGACGACCGACCGCCGAACTGCCTGAACTCGGCCCAGGGGTCACACTCGTCGATGTCGACGACGAACTCGGTGTCACACCCGTACAGGCGCTCCTTCTCGACCGAGTACTCAGTAGCGACAGTCCGGCATTCTGGGTCGACGGCGCGAACAGAGCGAACACGAGCCGCCTCCGCGAGCTTGCCCCGGCCGATCGCGTGCTTGATCGTATCAAGGTGGCTCGCGGGTTCACGGCCCATCAGCACACCTCGCTCTTGGATCGGCTTGCCGGCCGACTCGCCATCCGAGAATCGCCCTCAGTCGTCGTCGCGACCGGGCTTGACGGCATGTACCGTGCCGCCGATGTTGACAGCGAACTCGCAGAACAGATGTTCATTCGAGCGATCGCGTCGGTCGCTCGCGTCGGTCGCGTCCACGATGTACCGGTCATCGTAACCCGGTGCCGTGAAGACGAGTTCTCCCGGCCGCTACGCCGTGCCGCTGCGACGAAACTTCACTGCCGAAAGACACCCTTCGGACCTCGGTTCGAGGACGCCTCGGGCGACGTGGAGACGCTTGTCTACCACACGGAAGACGGGTGGATCCAGACGACTCTGGAGTACTGGTGCGAAGTACTGGAACACCGTGTCCGGATGCACGAGACGTCGACGGCCGAGCGCGCGGTGGCGACGCCGGGGGTGCAGTAATGGGTCGGACGAATCCAACGTATCGAGACCGGTTAGGAGCGATCGAAGACGAGTGGAGCGCGTTCAGACGAGCGCTCCGGCGCGAGGACCAGTCCAGATTCGACCACCTGTTCGTCTACGCTCGTGATCACGCCGATGCCGCTGGTCATCTCAACTACTCTGACCCGCTGGCACCGGTATGGATGGCGATCGCGCTCGAACAAGAACGTCGGATCGCTGCACTCGAGTCACGGGTCGAATCGCGCTCCGACGCGTAGGCCGTGACGCTCACGCTGGATTATCTCGACGATGGTCGCGTCGCCCGATGGACGCTCACCCCGGACGGCGTCGCTCACGATGTTCATGAGGAGTATCAACCGACGCTCTTCGTGGGTGACGCTGCGGGCGACCTCTACGGTCGATCAGGTGGGCCCACCCCAGAACCCCCGTCTCGCGACGGCCTCTCGAAAGCACTTCGCGAACTCCGATCCTTCCTCGACGGGCAGGAGGCGGTCGCGAGGCTCGACGTCGAGGCACACCGGCAGACGTTCCGGACTGACGCCCGACCGCTGCTCCGCGTGGACGCCACCTCGATCGAGGCGGTTCGATCGATCGCGAGACGAGTTCGGCAGTTCGGACAGCCGGATAGCTACACCTGTTACAACGTCGATTTCACCCGCCAACTGCGCTTCTGCCTCGAAACGGACACGCCGGCCGGTCCGAACCGCTCGGTGCGTACCCTGCGGACGCTACGCCTCGACTTTCCTAGCCACGAGTCGGGTATCGAGTCGCTGCCCCAACTAGCTGTCGACGGCGACGGTGTCGGGTCATCACCCCGCGAGGTCGTCACTGGCGTTCAGGCGGCTCTCGACAAACGCGATCCCGACATACTGGTCATCTCGACCGCCGACCTCGTTCCATTACTGTTTGAGGCGGCTGATGCGTACGGTGTCGAACTCGAACTCGGTCGGCGACCGGGCTATACCAAGCTCGCCGGCGAATCGACGTACACCTCTTACGGCAACGTGGGGCACTCGCCCGCGCGGTACGCGGTCCCCGGACGTGCAATCATCGACGAATCCAACTCGTTCTTCTATCACGAGTCCGGGCTGGAGGGTTGTCTCGACCTCGTTGAGCGCTCCGGATTGCCGCTGCAGGAACTCGGGTGGGCGTCTATCGGGCGCGTGTTGACGGCCATGCAGATCCGCGAGGCTCGGAGTCGTGACGTACTCGTGCCCTGGCGAGCGTGGCGGCCGGAGCTATTCAAAACGGCGTCGACGCTCGACGATGCTGATCGAGGCGGGACCACCTTCGCTCCCGATACGGGTGTCCACGAGGACGTTCACGAGCTCGACTTCGCATCCCTGTATCCAAACATCATCCGGACGCGTAACATCTCGCCTGAGACTGTCCGATGCGGGTGCTGTGACACCGAGGACGTGCCGGAGTTGGGCTACTCGATCTGTGAGCGCGACGGCTATCTGCCAGAGGTTCTCGGCCCGTTGATCGACGCGCGGAGCGACATCAAAGATCAGATTCCCGATGCCGACGGCGAGGAGCGCGAGCGGCTGGAGGCGGCCTCCTCAGCGATCAAGTGGATTCTCGTGTCCTGCTTCGGGTATCAGGGCTTCTCGAACGCGAAGTTCGGCCGAATCGAGTGTCACGAAGCGATCAACGCCTACGCTCGTGAGCTGCTCCTCGACGCGAAGACCGCACTGGAAGAAGCCGGCTGGCATGTCGTACACGGCATCGTCGACTCCATCTGGGTGACGCCCGCCGACGATAGAGACCAACGCCCGCTGGAGGCGGTCGCAACCGAAATTAGCGAGGAAGCAGGTATCGAGCTAGAGTATGAATGTCCGTTCGACTGGGTAGCGTTCTGCCCGATGCGAAATTCCGAGTCGGGAGCGTTGACCCGGTACTTCGGAAAGCGTCACGGCGAGGAATATCCCGAAACGGGACTCGGTGATGCGATCAAGACACGCGGCATCGAGGGGCGACAGCGCTCGACTCCAGCGTGGATCGAAGATGTCCAGAGCGAGGCGCTTCGCATGTTCGATGAGACGCGCTCGCCTGAGGCGGTGTGCGACGTGCTTCGGCGGCGTCTCCGAAGATTACGAGCGGGTGAGGTGGATCCCAGCACGCTCGTTGTCGACAACCGGGTGTCGAAGGACGTGGATGATTACTCGATGGAGACGCTCACCGTCGCCGCCCTGAAACGCGCGCAGATCGAAGGGGCCGGGTTATCGCCGGGACAGACTGTTCGGTACGTCGTCGTCGATGCGGACGCACGCGGCGCGTCACGCGTCCGGTTGGAGTTCGAGGACCTCGGGCGGTACGACACCGCGTGGTACGAGGACGCCGCCGTGCGCGCCGTCGAGAGCGTGTTGGCTCCGATCGGGTGGCGCGAGGGCGAGATCCGGCAGTATCTCTCTGAGACAAGCGACGAAACGCTCACCGCGTTTGGCCATTAGTCGTCGCCAACCGCGTCCTCGACGATTGCGATCTCCTCGTCCGTCAGCCCAGATGACTCGTAGACGATCTCGTCGATCAGGTCGTCGACGTAGCCGAGCAGCACGTCGAACTCCGCTGGGGTTGCCGGCGAGGTGTCAGACTCCGCGGCCTGCGCTCGACGCCAGCTCGTCGATTTCGTCCATCCGTCCGGGAACCGAAGCTTGTCGGGTTCGCCGAGTTGGTTCGAGATCTGCTTGCGGTGTTCCTCGACCGAAGTCTCGACGCTCATGACGACCCTCCCGACTAACCGCTAATCGACCGAAAATTGTAAATAGAAGGTCTCTACCATTTATTAACGGAGCGGGCCGGGCGCGATTATGAACTACGAGAAGACGGTCGCTCGCTTCGCTCGCGCTGCGACTTCTCTACTTCAAATCGCTTCCGTCCGGTTCCCTCACCGCATCGCTGTCGCTCTGCGGTTCAGTGTACGGGCCGGGCGCGATTTGAACACGCGACCGACGGATTAAGAGTCCGTCGCTCTCCCTAACTGAGCTACCGGCCCTCACTGAGCCGTACCCCCGTCGCCCTAAAAGACCTTTTCATTCGCCCGGCGACGGACTCATCTCAGTCTCTCGTAACGTTCCGCTCGGGCGTTTAATCCTCCGACCGCACCGACCAGATCCATTAGAAACCGTTATCAACTCCTGTGGTGTATTACGTGTCGTATGTCTGACGACCCAATCGACGAGCGGATCCTCCGACGGACCGGCGGACGTATCGACCGACGGACCCTCCTTCGCGGCGCGGCCGCAGCGGGCGTGGTCGGAATCGCCGGTTGTTCCGGTAACGGCGGCGACGGCGACGACGGCAGCGACGGCGACGATGGCGATGACGGCAGCGACGGCGACGACGGGGATGACGGCAGCGACGGCGACGACGGCGGCAGCGGCGACGTCATCCGCTGGCACGCGGGCGGCACGGGTGGGACGTACTACCCGCTGTCCGGCGAGTTCGAGGGGATCATCGAGGACGAGACCGACTACTCGGTCGAGGTCTCCTCGACGGGCGCGTCCGTCGAGAACGTGGGCAGCCTCGCCAACGGCGACGCCGACTTCGCGCTGATCCAGAACGACGTCGCCTCCTTCGCGTTCAACGGCGAAGGGCTCGAGGCGTTCGAGGGCGAGCCCGTCGAGAACCTCCGCGGCGTCGCGACGCTGTACCCGGAGACGATTCACGTCCTGCTCAACCCCGAAGCCGACGTGAGCTCCCTGTCGGACCTTGAGGGCATGCGCGTCAACACGGGCGACCTCGGCAGCGGGACGCAGGTGAACGCGCTCCAGATCCTCGAGTCGGCCGCGGACCTCACCACCGACGACTTCGACGAGCAGAACACCGACTTCACGCAGGCGGCGAACCAGCTCCGCGACGGCGACGTCGACGCGGCGTTCGTCGTCGGCGGCTGGCCGGTCGGCGCGGTCGAGGAGCTCGCGACCTCGACCGACATCGACATCCTCAACATGTCCGACGAGGAGCGGCAGGCGGCCCGCGACGCCGCCTCCTGGTTCGCGGACGACACCATCCCCGAGGGCACCTACGAGGGCGTCGACGAGGACGTGGACACCATCTCCGTCCAGGCGATGATCGCGACCCGCGAGGAGCTCTCCGCGGACACCGTCGAGGAAGTCACCGAGGCCATCTTCGAGAACCTCGACGAGCTGACGATCAAGACGGACTTCATCTCCGTCGACTCGGCGCAGGACGGGATGTCGATCGACCTGCACGAGGGCGCGGCCCGCTACTTCGAGTAACGTGCGTCTCGGATCGCGAGTTCGGTCCGCGCGCGGCGGGGTCGCCCTCGTCGCGGCCCTCGCGATTCTGGCGGGCGTCGCACTCGGCGGCGGCGCGGACGCCGTCGTCGGCGGACAGACGCTGATCGTGACCGACGACGACGGCACGGAGCTACTGGCGATCCCCGTCGACGAGGAGACGGAGGTCGTGATCGAGTACACCCACAGCGTGGAGAAGACGACGGTCAGGGACGTGTATACCCCGGGGGACGAGCGCCTCGTCATGACTCGGATGGAGTTCAGCTCCTTCGGCGCCGGGCTCCCGTCGCGGGCGGACGTGACCGTCGACGGCAGTCGATACGTATATCACCCGCCGTCGGAAGAATATTCGACGTTGCACCTGAAGACGGGTGGCGTCGCCGACCACGACCTGATCGTCGGCGACGAGCGGTACGACATCGCCGCGATGAGCGACGACGGGGCGGTCGAGCTGACGGTCGAACGACGGCTGACGCCGCGGCTGTAAGGCGCCGTTCGACGTCGGCTCGACCGCCGGCGCTCGCGGTCGGTGGAGACGACACACGGAGGAGACCACACCGTGACGACGAACACATCAGACACGAGTGGACCGGATTCGGGAGGGACCGACGCGGCCGACCAAGTGTTCGAGGAGATCGACAACCGACGGTCGCTGACGGGGGCTCCGCTGATCGCCGTCGCGATCGTCGGCATCGCCTTCTCGGCGTTCCAACTGTGGCTGGGCGCGCGGGGATTCGTCTTCGAGTTCACGATCCCCGGTGCCGGAACGGTCCGGCTCGGGGCGCTCGCGTCGCTACAGATTCGCGCGATCCACGTGAACTTCGCGCTCGTGATGGCGTTCCTCCTGTTCCCCGGATCGACGGGGAGCGGAGTTCTCACGAGGCAGATCGGCGCGCTTCCGGCGGTGGCCCGCGACCGGTTCGGGGACTCGCCGGTGACGCGGGTCGCGGAGGGGGTCAAGGGGTCGGTCTGGTGGCTCTTCGTCGACGAGGAGTCGACGCGAATCGCGCCGTCCGACCTCGTGTTGATCCTCCTCTCGACGTTCCCGACGGCCTACTACGTCACGCAGTACGACGAGGTCACTGACGTGATCCGAATCCGCGGGCTCGGCGGCGCGGGCGCCCTCGGCGACGTCGTGCCGTGGCTCTCGCCGCTCGAGGTCGGGTTCCTCGCCGAGTACAGCCTCGCGTACCTGATGGGCGTCCTCGCGATCCTGCTGGTGCTCGAGGCGACGCGGCGGGCGCTCGGCCTCCTGCTCACGGTGCTCGTGAGCCTCTTTCTGCTGTACGCGAAGTACGGCTACCTGCTGCCGCGAGACGTTCCGGTGTTGCGGACGTTCGCCACCTCGGAGCTCCGGTGGGGGCAGATCGTCCAGAACCTCTGGTACACGGTGGAGGGGATCCTCGGCGTCCCGGTCGGCGTCTCGGTCCGGTTCATCTACATCTTCATCCTGTTCGGCGCGTTCCTGGAGATGTCCGGCGCCGGCAAGTGGTTCATCGACCTCGCCTACTCGATCACGGGGACCCGGAAGGGAGGCCCGGCGAAGGCGAGCGTCGTCGCCTCCGGGTTCATGGGGATGCTGTCCGGCTCGTCGGTCGCGAACACCGTGACGACGGGCGCGCTGACGATCCCCCTCATGAAGCGCTCCGGCTACTCGCCGGAGTTCTCCGGCGCCGTCGAGTCCTCCGTCTCCTCCGGCGGCCAGATCCTTCCGCCGGTGATGGGCGCGGCCGCGTTCCTCATCGTCGAGTACACCGGGACGCCGTTCCGCGACGTCGTCATCGCCGCGACGCTGCCCGCGATCGCCTTCTTCTTCGGCATGTGGGTGATGGTCCACTTCGAGGCCGCGAAGCGCGATATCGGCGGGCTCGCCCGCTCCGAGCTGCTCGACATGGGACCGCACATGCGCCGCGGGTGGTTCTACCTGGTCCCGCTCGGGCTCCTCCTGTACTACCTCGTCATCGCGCGGCTCTCCGTGGGGCGCGCCGGGTGGCTCACGATCGTCGCGACGGTGGCGCTCATTTCGATGGTCGCCGCGTACAACGAGCGGACCGGATCGTACCTCGTCGGGAGCATCGCGGCGGGCTACGCGCTGTTCGCCGCGTCGCTTTTCACCGCGGGCGCGACGCCGATCGACCTGCTGTACGGCGCCGAGACGGTCGACCTCGGCGCGGCGGGCGCGCTCCGCGAGGCGTTGACGTCGCTGCCGACGATCGCGGCCGCGATCAGCGTCGCGTTCCTGCTCGCGGACCCGCGCGGGGAGGCGCCGCTGCTCGACCTCGACGACGACGTGGTGAACGCGGCCGCGTGGGTCGACGAGCGGGTCGGCCGGGAGATAGCGAGCTCCCGAGCCGGACAGTTCGGGTCGTTCGTCCTGAAGGCGATGGACTCCGGCGCGAAGACGGCGACCATCGTCGTCGTCGCCGTCGCCGCCGCGGGGATCATTCCCGGCGTCATCGGGATAACCGGACTCGGGGGGAGCCTCCGGGCGCTCATCATCAGCGTGAGCGGCGGGTCGCTCGTCCTGCTGTTGATCCTCGCCGCGGTCGCGGCCGTGATCGTCGGGATGGGGATGCCGACGACGGTGATGTACATCATCATCGTCGTGCTGCTCGGTCCCGTGCTGCCCGAGTTCGGGATCGCGATCCTGGCGGTCCACCTGTTCGTCCTCTACCTCGGGCTGATGGCCGACGTGACGCCGCCGGTGATGGTCGCCGCGTACGCCGCGGCCGGGATCGCGAAGTCGGACCCCTTCGACACGGGGAAGCAGGCGTTCCTCCTCTCGCTGAACAAGATCCTCGTGCCGTTCGCGTTCGTGTTCTCGCCGGGGATCCTGTTGATCCGCACGACCGAGGGACAGGGGTCGGTCCTGACCGGCGCCGACGTCGCCGACCTCGGCTTCTTCCTCCCCGAGGTCGTGGTGCCGATCCTCGCGACGTTCGCCGGGGTGTACGCCCTCGGCGTCGCGATCATCGGGTACTATCAGGCAGACGTCCGGCCCGGATCGCGCGCCTCGCTCGTCGCCGCCGCGGTGCTACTGTCGGTGCCCGGCATGGTGTTGCTCCCGGCGAGCGCCGCGCTCGGACTCGTCGGGGTCGACGCCTCCCTCTACACCGTCACCAACGACGTCGCGGCGCGCGCGGTCGGCGCCGCGATCCTCGTCGTCGCGCTCGTCCGTAACCGGCGGCGCGCGAGAGGGGAGGAGACCGAGACGACGGCGCCGGAGGAGTCGGCGGACGCCGCCGCGCAGTAGGGCGCTCCGCCCGCGGTCGCGCGGTCTCCCCCGTGCGCGGTCACGTCGCTCGCCTTCCCACCCGCGTTCGCACCGCTCACGTCCCGTAGCGACACGTTCGTCGTCCCACGGCGAGAGCGCACTCGTTAAGTGTCGTCCCGCGGAAATCACGTGCAATGAGTAGTGGGGCATCCGGATCGGCGCGGACGCGATACGCGATCCTCGGCTGTGGCAGCGTCGGACACGCCGTCGCGGAGGAGCTGACGGATCGCGGCAAGGACGTGCTGATCCTCGACCGCGACGAGAGCCGCGTCGAGGCGCTCCGCGACCAGGACCTCAACGCCCGCGTGCAGGACATCGCCGAGCCCGACGTCGTCGACGAGCTCGCCGACCGCGACATCGTGTTGATCCTCGCCAGCGACGTGGAGGCGAACAAGGCGGCCGTGTCCGCGGTGCGCGACACGGGCGGCGACCACTACGTCGTCGTCCGCGCCTCCGACCCCGTCAGCGAGGACGAGCTCCGCGATCGCGGCGCCGACGTCGTGATCAACCCCTCGACGGTGATCGCCGACAGCGCCCTCCAGTCGCTCGAGACCGGCGAGCTCGAGTACATGGCGCGGCAGCTCTCGGAGATCATCGAGGAGGGGGGCGGCCGCATGGCGATCTTGACCCACGACAACCCGGAGCCGGACTCGATCGCGTCCGCGACGGCGCTGCAGGCGATCGCGGACGCGTTCGGCGTCGAGGCCGACATCCTCTACACCGGCGACGTCGGCCACCAGGAGAACCGGGCGTTCGTGAACCTGCTCGGGATCGAACTCGTGGCCCGGGCGGACGCCCCGGCGCTCTCAGAGTACGAGACGGTCGCCGCGGTCGACCTCGCGAAGTCCGCCGACGACGGCGTCGAGTTCGACGCCGAGATCGACGTCTACATCGATCACCTCGAGGCTGACGTCCCGTTCGACGCCCGGTTCGTCGACGTGCGGACCAACGTCTCCTCGACGTCGACGATCCTCACGAAGTACCTCCAGGAGTTCGACCAGTCGCCGACCGAGGCGGTCGCGACCGCGCTCCTGTACGGCATCCGCGCCGAGACGCTCGATTTCAAGCGGGACACGACCCCCGCGGACCTGACGGCCGCCGCGTACCTCCACCCGTTCGCGAACCACGACACGCTCGAACAGGTGGAGTCGCCGTCGATGAGCCCCGAGACGCTGGACGTGCTCGCGGAGGCGATCCAGAACCGCGAGGTGCAGGGGAGCCACCTCTTCTCGACGGCCGGGTTCATCCGGGACCGCGAGGCGCTCGCGCAGGCGGCCCAGCACCTGCTGAACCTGGAGGGGATCACGACGACGGCGGTGCTCGGGATCGCCGACGACACCATCTACCTCGCCGCGCGCTCGAAGGACATCCGGCTGAACATCGGCAACGTCCTCGACGAGGCGTTCGCGGAGATGGGCGACGCCGCCGGCCACTCCACGCAGGGGTCGGTAGAGATCCCGCTCGGGATCTTCACCGGCATCGAGGCGAGCGGCGATAACCGCGACACCCTCCTCCACCTGACGGAGGAGGCCGTCCGCCGGAAGCTGTTCGACGCGCTCGGCGTCGAAGGCGGGGCGAGCGAGAGCGGAAACGGGTCGTAGCGACCCGCGAAGCCGCACTCGGCGCGCCGGCGTCGCGACGCTCCGAGGGGGTCGTTGTCCGCGAGAAGTCCCGCGAGAAGTCCCGCGAGAAGTCCCGCTAGAAGTCGTCGCCCTCGGTGATCGAGGTGTACGAGCCGATCAGCGCGCCGGAGATGTCGACGCCCTCCAGCGTCACTCCCTCGTCTATCACCGAGTTGCGGACCTCCGAGTCGATGATCGTCGCGTCCGGGAAGACGACCGCGCGGTCGAGCGTCGAGTCGGTGACCGTCGCGCCGGACATGACGTGGACCACGTCGCCGAGCTCGGAGTTCTCGACGGTCGCGTCGTCGGCGACCAGGGTCCCGCCGTCGAGCGCGTACGCGACCGCGTCGAGGTAGCTGTCGGCGGTGCCGATGTCGAACCACGCGCCGTCGAAGGTGTACGCGTGGACCCGACCGCGGTTCTGAAGCCACTGGAGGAACCAGCCCGGCTCGTCCGGGTTCTTCCCCTCTTCGAGGTACGTCGAGAGGTCCGGCAGCGTCTCGGCCGGGAACGCGTAACACGCGATCGAGACGAGCGTGGACTTGGGGTCGTCCGGCTTCTCCTGGAAGTTCACGACCTCGTCGCCCTCGAGCTCGACGAGCCCGTACGACTTGGCGCGCTCGCGGTCGCCGACGTCGTAGGCCGCCAGCGTCGGCGTCCCCTTCGACTCGAAGAAGTCGGCGAAGTCGCTCAGGTCGAAGCTGATCATGTTGTC
>NZ_JAXRUU010000047.1:0-24862 GCF_034497445.1 Halorubrum sp. AD140 | reverse complement strand
TCAACGTTCAGGACGTGTTTCAGTGGCAGGCGGAGACGGACGAGTTCCTCCAGATGGGCGACTCGAACACCCTCGAGGACATCATGTTCGACCGCGGGTGGAGCCGCGCGACGCTCGACGCCGAGCTCCGGAAGCGTCGGGTCGTGCTGGCGTACCTCATCGACCGCGGGCTCAACAGCTACGCGCAGGTGGCCGCGACGTTCCAGGCGTTCATCAACGACCCGGAGACGGTGCTCGCGCTGATGGCCAACGAGCAGCTGGAGCGCTCGCTGGAGGACCTCCGCGAGATGGAGTCCGTCCTCATCAACGTTGACCGCGAGAAGGAGGCGATGGTTCCCCGACCGGACCCGGACGCGGCGGGCCGCGAGGAGGTCGAACGGATCCTCGAAGACGCGGAGGACCTGTTCGCGGAGTACCACGGTCGGCTGCCCGACTCGGTCGCCGACGCGTTGCTCGACGTGGTCCCGGCCCCCGACGTCGAGGCGACGCCGGACGCCGACCACGAGACGCTCGCGGAGACCGCCCGCGAGGCGGCGGCGCTTCACCCCCAGGCGACCGGTCCCGAGCGACTCGAGACCGACGCGAGAGGCGAGGCCGCAACCGACGACGGGCCGACGGGCGAGACGGCCGACGTCCCTTCGACTGACGAGTTCGACGGCGTCGCCGACGCGAGTCCGATCGACCGCGGGCCGGGTGTCGTCGCGAGCGACCGAACTCCGATCGAGGCCGAACGGGCGAGCGGGAACGGATCGGAGGTGACGGCCGACGGTCCGGAGGTCGACGTCGGCGGTCCGGAGGACGACGCCGACGGCGATCGCGGCAACGGGAGCGGCGCGATCGACTTCGACGAGCCCTTCGACGAGGGAGTCGACGTGTTTGGTCCGGCCGCAGAAGCGGAGACGGCCGAGGGCCCTCCCGGTGAAGACACCGAGGCGGCCGACACCACTCCAGACGAGGCCGAGCGCGACGAGGCCGAGAGCGACGAGGTCGAGAGCGCCTTTGGCGAGGTCGTCGAGGGAGGCGACGGAGACGGCGACGAAGGCGACGACGGAGACGGCGAGGGTGAGGGCGAATCGGAGGGAGCGGCCGAGTCGGAGCGTGAGGACGACGAAGCGACCGACGACGACATCGACGAGTGGGGGTTCGGCGCGGTCGAGTCCCCGGAGGACCGGTAGCGTCATGTCCGCGACGGGGGAGGCGACGTGAGCCTCGATACGGGGGTCGGCGAGGGCTCGGCGGACGGCGACGTCCTGGCGGAGCTGTTCTACCCCGTCTTCGAGCTGCTGTTCGACTCCGACAGCGACTTCGTGGGGGACGTCGAGCGCAAGCTGGCGGAGGCTCGGATGCCGGACCAGGTGGAGATGTACGTCTCGCGGGCGCTCGGCGCCGGGCTGCTGGCCGGCGGGCTCCTCTGGGCGCTGGGCACGCTGATCGGGTACGGCGTGTTCTCGTTCGGGCTGATCGACCCGAGCGCGCTGTCGCTCGGCATGCCGGCCCCCACGCCGGCGATCCAGGAGCTCCTCCGGTCGCTGGTCGTGCCGACCGCGGTGCTGATCAGCGGGCTCGTGTTCGGCTCGATCGGGTTCGCGCTCGGGTTCGGCACCCTCGTCGCGATCCCCTACTCGCGGGCGTCCTCGCGGAAGCGCGAGATCAACCTCCTGCTGGCGGACTCGGTCTCGTTCATGTACGCACTGTCGGTGGGCGGGCTCAACCAGCTCGAGATTCTCCGCGCGATGGCGACGGCGGAGGACACCTACGGTGAGGTGTCCCGGGAGTTCCAGAGCATCGTCAACGAGACGGAGTACTTCGGCACCGACTACCGAAACGCGATCCGCCAGCAGTCGCTGGAGACCCCCTCCGACGAGCTCTCGCAGTTCCTCGCCGACATGCTCTCGATCGTCAACTCCGGCGGGGACATGGAGAGCTTCCTGAAGGACAAAAAGGAGAAACACCTCCGCACGTCCAAACAGGAGCGCGAGATGACCTTAGAGACGCTGGAGCTGTTCGGCGAGATGTACATGACGCTCTCGCTGTTTCCGCTCCTCCTCATCATCATCCTCGTCATCATGGGGATGATGGGCGAGTCCGACGACTTCCTGCTGTACGCGACGGTGTACGTCCTGATCCCGCTGACCGGGGTCGGCTTCCTCGTGCTCGTCTCCACCGTCAAGCAGGACGAGCCCGGCGACGGCTACCTCCACCCCGACGGGGGAAGCGAGCGGCTCAGGCAGACGAGCCAGGAAGGGCTGTTCCACTTCGGACTGATCGAGGGGTTCGTCGGTCGGTTCGGCGTCTTCGACCGGATCCGCGACCGCGAGGGGACGTACAAGACGAAACAGATCGTGTCGGCGCCGCACCTGTTCCTGCGCGACAACCCGCTGTACACGCTCGCGCTGACCGTGCCGGCCGCGACCGTCATCGTCGGCGTCGCGGCGCTCACCGGCAACGCGCCGACGTCCTTCGACGGCTGGGTCGACCGCCCGGTGTGGTCGGCGTTCGTCTGGATCTACGTCCCGGCGTACCTCGTGATGGTCCCGCTGGCGGCGTTCTACGAGTGGAGTCAGCGCTCGAAGCGGGCGATCACGGGGAAGCTCTCCGAGAGCCTGCGGAAGCTCTCCTCCGCGAACGACACGGGCCAGACGCTGCTCGAATCGGTGCAGACGGTCTCGGAGACCTCCACCGGACAGCTCGCCGAGGAGTTCGAGGTGCTCCACGCGAAGGTGAACTACGGGATGAGCCTCCGGGACGCCATGGTGGAGTTCAACAACAAGTACGCGGTCCCGCGGCTCGCCCGGACGGTGAAGCTCATCTCTGAGGCGCAGGAGGCCTCCTCGCAGATCACGGACGTGTTGACGACGGCGGCGCAGGCCTCGGAGAACCAGGACGACATCGAGCGCGAACGGATCTCCCGCACCCGGATGCAGGTGGCGATCATCGTGATGACGTACGTCACCCTCCTCGGCGTGATGGCGATCCTCCAGACCCAGTTTATCGACGTGATGGGCGGGCTCTCCTCGCAGGCGGACGGCGGGGCGGCCGGGGGCGGAGGCGGCGGCGCCGGCTTCGGGGGCGGTGGCGGCGTCGACCCCGACGTCCTCTCGATGCTCTTCTTCCACGCGGTCACCCTGCAGGCGGTACTCTCCGGGTTCATCAGCGGCTACATCCGGAACGCGGACATCATCTCGGGGGTCAAGTTCGCCGTGATCCTGATGACGCTCGCGCTGGGGGTGTGGATCTATGTGGGGTGATCGGCGGGCGATCGGCGTCGGCCCCCGCTCAGCGAGCGCCCGCGCGCAGACCCCGATCGACTTCGCCGTCGGCGCCGGCGTGTTCCTGCTGACGCTCGCGTTCGTCGTCGCGTTCGTCCCGACGCTGTTCGACCCGTTCACCGCGGCCGAGACCGCCTCGCCGCTCGTGAGCGACCGCGTCGCGGCCGGGATCGCGGGCGACGTCCTCGCGGCGTCGCCGGCGGAGCCCGGCGTGCTGTCGCCCGCCTGCACCGTCGCGTTCTTCGAGTCGGACGAGAGCCTCGCGACGGACGCGGGCTGTGAGCGGGTGACCGAGAGTCCCGCCGACCGCTTCGGGGTCGACGGGGACGTCCAGGTCGTGATCCACGCGCTCGACGAGGAGACTCCGAGCGAGAACCCGTCGTCGATCGACGTGACGACGCGCCACGGGACGTTCGGGGACGTCGAGCTCTCCCGATCGACGGACGAGGCGGGCGCGACCGGCGGCGACGACGTCGCCGTCTCGCGGCGACTCGTCTCGATCGACGGGACGCAGTACCGACTCACGGTGCGGGTGTGGTGACCGTGCGCTCGACCGACGACCGCGCGCAGGCGCACACGCTGGAGGCGTTCGCGGCCGCGATACTGCTCGTCGCGGGGCTCACGTTCGCGCTGCAGGCGACGGCGGTGACGCCGCTCTCCGCCAGCACCTCCAACCAGCACATCGAGAACCAGCAGCGGGCGGTCGCGACCGACCTCCTGGCGACGAGCGCCGAGAACGGGGACCTTCGGGACGCGCTGCTCTACTGGAACCCCGAGAACGAGACGTTCGCGGGGAGCCACCCGGAGTTCGACACCTACACCCGCGGCGGACCGCCGAACTCGTTCGGCGAGGCGCTGAACCGGACGTTCCTCGACAGGCGGGTCGCGTTCAACGTCGAAGTCCGCCACGGCGACCGGAACCGGACCGACGTCGTCGACATGGGGTCGCCGAGCGACAACGCCGTGACCGCGAGCCGCGCGGTGTCGCTCTCGGACGACGCGAACCTGACCGCCCCGGGGTACGAGGAGACGACGCTGGCGGGACTGGCCGACGGGAGCGACCCCGGCGCGTTCTACGCCGCGTCCGACGCCGACGGCGCGGTGTACGACCACGTGGAGGTGCGAATCACCGTATGGCGGATGTGAGCCCTCCGTCCCCGGAGCGAGGCCGATCCGGAAGCGACGGCCGGTTCCGCGACGCGGACCGCGGACAGCTCCTGCTCGTCGCCGGGCTGGTCATGGCCGTCTCGCTGGTGACGCTCGTGGTCCTGTTGAACGCCACGATCTACAGCGAGAACCTCGCGACCCGGGGCGTCGAGTCGGCCGACGGCGAGGCGCTGGAGGTGCGGGCGGCGGCGGTCGAGGGGACCGGCACCCTCGTCGACGCGACGAACCGGAACGCCACGAACGAGAGCACCCACGCCGACGTGAGGAACGCGGTCGACGACGGGATCGCCGACCTCGACCAGGACCTCCTCCGCACGTACGCGGGGAGAGGGGGGACCCTCCGCCTCGAGACCGACCCGTCGGGGATCCGGAACGGTACCCTGATCGCCGACGAACTTCCGGGCGAGGCGAACGAGACGACCGTCGCCGCCGACGTCGACCGAACCCGCGGATTCGTGCTCGACGTCGACGCGTCGTCGCTCGCGGAGACCAACGTGTCGGCGGCGCCCGAGGAGGCGTTCCACGTCGTCCTCGACGTCTCCGGGGGCGGGAGCGACGAGGTCTACGTGTACAGGAACGAGTCGGCGCCCGACACGGTCACCGTCGCGGTCGGCGACGACGGGGGGACACCGTCCGTCCTGTGCGAGGTGGACGCGAGCGGAGACGGCCGGGTCGCGGTCGACCTGACCGGCGAGCGGCTCGGCGACGAGTCCTGTCCGAGGCTCTGGCCGGCGGACCTCGTCGACTCCGAGGACGCCTACACCGTCAGCGTCGAGAACGCTGACGCGGCCGACGGCGAGGTGACCGCGACCGCACTCCCGGAGTCTGGAGACGGCGTCGCCTCCGACCTCGACGCCACGGCGGCGGTGTACGACGCGGAGATCGACCTCCGATACCGGACCGCGGAGCTGCGGTTCGAGACGACGGTCCGGGTCGCCCCGGGTGAGCCGGATGCGTGACCGGAGCGACCGCAGCGGGCGGCGAGGCGGACGGCGTGACCGAGGAACCGATCGCCGCGGCGCGCCCGCGGCAGACGGTTTCCGCGAGGACGACCGCGGCGTGAGCGTCGCGGTCGGGTACGTCCTCACGCTCGCGATCGGGGCGGCCGTGCTCTCCGGGGTCGTGATCGGCGTCGGCGGCGTCGTCGACTCGCAGACCGACCGGGCCGTCCACGGCGAGCTCGCGGTCGTCGGGGAGACGACCGTCGCGAACCTCGAGAGCGCAGACCGACTCGCGCGCGCGGCCGCCGTCGATCGCCCCGACGACGCCGCTCCGTCGAACGTCTCGATCGCCGTCGACCTCCCCAGCCAAGTCGCCGGGCGTCCGTACCGGATCGCGGTCACCAACGAGACCGTGACGCTGCGGACCGACGACCCGGACGTTCGCGTGGCGATCCCCCACGCAGCGAACGTGACCGAGGGCTCTCGGAGCGTGCGCGGCGGACCGCTCCGGATCGCGTACGAGGGCGACGCCGTCGACGACCCCGCACTGGAGGTGACGGAGCGGTGAGCCGACGCCGCCGGCCGACCGTCTCGATCGGCGGGACGGGCGGGTGCGCCCTCGGCGGGGACGACCGCGGGGTGAGCGACGTCGTCGGGTACGTCCTCGTGTTCTCGCTGATAACGATCACGATCGGGACGGTGTTCGCGGTCGGGATCACCGGCGTGGAGGACAGGCGGGAGGCCGAGCGGGTCGAGAACGTCGAGCGCGCGTTCGACGTGTTCGACGACAACGTGCGGGACGTCCAGCGCTACGACGACCCCGGCAGGTCGACCGAGATCCGGCTCAGCGGCGGGACGCTGTCGCTGACCGAGACGACGACGGTGACGCTGCGGAACGAGACCGGCGATGTCGTGCTCCAGCGCGAACACCGCTCGCTGACGTACGCGAACGGCGACGCGACCGTCGCGTACGAGACGGGCGCGTGGTTCCGGGGCGACGGCGACGGCGCAGTCATGCGCTCGGAGCCGCGGTTCGTCGCCGCCGGCGATAGGACCACCCTCCCGCTCGTGCTGCTGTACCCGGTCGGCGACGCGACTGCGCGCGGCGACGGGACCGTGCAGGTGGGGGCGAGCCGCCGTTCGACCATCGGCTCCGACTACACCGACGCGGGCGACGGCCCCTACGAGCTCCGGATCGACTCGACGTACGCCGACGCGTGGGAGCGGTACTTCGATCGGACGGACGGGTTCGATGTCAACGAGACCGCGACCGAGAGCGCCGACGGCGCCGTCGTCGTCGACCTCACTGACGACGACGCGGTGTACGTTCCCCGGATCGCGCTCGACGTCTCGCTGCGTCGGTGACGGCGCTGGTCGGAACTGCGACGCATGGTATAAGCCGACGGCGGCGCTCCGATCCGGTATGACCGAGGAGCTGTACCTCGCCGACGATACGGTGACGACGTTCGAGGCGACCGTCGAGCGCGCGCTCGACGACCGCGTCGTCCTCGACCGGACGCACTTCTACCCGACTGGCGGCGGCCAGCCCCACGACACGGGGACGCTCCGCGTCGCCGACGGGGAGGGAGACGCCCGGTGGCGGGTGGTCGACGTCCGGAAGAAGGACACGATCTATCACGTCCTCGCACCGGCGGGTGACGGCGACGGCGAGGCCACGGTCGACGACGACGCGACGGTCGACGGCGACGCCCCCTCGCCGCCCGAGCCCGGCACCGCCGTCGTCGGCGAGATCGACGCGGCCCGCCGGGCGGCCCACTCGAAGTACCACACCGCCCAGCACCTGCTGTCGGCGCTCCTCCTGCGTGAGTTCGACGCGGAGACCACCGGGAACCAGCTGTACCACGACCACGCGCACCTCGACGCGGCGTACGACCGCTTCGACGACGCGGACCTCGACCGGATCGAGACGCGGCTCACCGAGCTCGTCGCCGACGCGCGCCCCGTCACGAGCTACGTCATGGACCGCGCCGAGGCGGAGGCGACGCTGGACCCGGAGCGAACGCGCATTCACCTCCTCCCGGACTCGATCGAGGTGCTCCGGATCGTCGAGATCGGACCCGCGTCGGGCGCCGACGAAGCGATCTCGGAGAGCGACGCCGACCCCTACGACCGCACCGCCTGTGCGGGGACCCACGTCGGCAACACCGCCGAGATCGGGGAGGTCGTCGTCACCGGCCGGGAGACGAAGGGGAGCGACGAGGAGCGCGTCCGGTTCGCGCTCGCGGACCACCTCGACGACGCCGAGTGAGACGCTCGCGGCGCTTCGACGACCCGCGCCCGCTCGTCCGCGATCCCGCCGTTTATATGCGATCCGCGGCTGGTTCCGCCATGAAGTTCTGCGACGAGTGCGGCTCGATGATGAAGTCCGGCGAGGGCGAGGACCACTGGGTGTGCGGCTCCGAGGACTGTGACCACGAGATACGTCGCGACGACGGCGACGGCGAGTGGACCACCGAGTCGCAGGTCGAGTCGGAGATCATCGACGTGAGCGACGCGGAGGACAAGGGGCTCCCGCAGACGACCGCCCACTGCCCGGAGTGCGGGAACGACCGCGCGTACTGGTACATGCAGCAGATCCGCTCGGCCGACGAGTCCGAGACCCGCTTCTTCGTCTGCACCGAGTGCGAGCACAAGTGGCGCGAGGACGACCACTGAACCGAGCGGAACCGAACCGAAACACCGCGACCCCTCCGGCCGTCCCGTCCGCGCCCGCTTTTACTTTCCTCGCCGACGAACGGGAGCCATGGACCCGCCCGTCGTGTCCGCCGACCGCCTCGACGGCTGGCGACGCGTCGACCAGGCGACGGACCGCGCGTTCGTCGCCGGCCCCGTCTCGGTGACGGCGAGCACGGTCGTGTACGAGCGAGCCGAGACGCCGGTGCCGCGACCGTTCTGCTTCGCGAGTCGCCTGCAGATCCGGCCCGACACCGCGCCGAACGCGGCGCTCACTCGGCTGGTCGAGCGGCGGGCGAGAGCGGGGTTCCGCGACCGCCTCGCCGAGCGGGGCATCGAGACGGTCGAGCGACGCGGCGACCGCGAGATCGCAATCGACGACCCGGCCGCCTCGCGTGCGTCGCTCTGGACGTTCCGGGGCGGGTGTCGGATCGACGCCGACCTCTCCGCCTCCGACGGGGCGCGCGGGGCCGACGGCGGGGACGGCGCCGACGGTCCGGTCCCGGTCGAGGCGCTGCTCGCGGTGTGGACGACCGACGAGTACCTCCTCGCCGGGGGCGCCTACCCGCTCGGCGACGAGGCGTACCCGGGCGGTCGGACCCCCGACGACGCGCGGCGGGAGCTGTTGGGGATCGTTCGCGGAGTTCGGTCGCCGTCCGGGACCTAACAGGCGACGGCGCCCGCGCCGGACTCGATCGGGGAGCCGTCGTCGCGGTACTCCGAGTCTTCGAGCGAGCCGTCGAACATCGGGAGCCGGAGCTCGTAGGCGTACAGCACGTCGAACGCCGCGAACGGGTCGACCCCGTTCGAGACGGCCTCGCGCGCCGTGAGCCGGACCCCCGCGGCGAGCGTCACGACGGTATCGCCGTCGAGCGCGCCGGTCGCTTCCATCCCGAACTCGTTGCCGGCGGCGGGGTCGGTCAGCACGGACAGGTGGACGCGAGCGTCGATCGTCGCCCCCGTCTCGCCGATCGATATCGGATACCCGTCGCCCGCGAAACACCGCGTCGGCGGCGACGCGGCGTCGTCAGGGGCCTCGCTGGCCTGAGCGTGCCCGTCTGGAGCGTCGCCGTCGACCGCCGGCTCCGCACCGTCGGGCTGGGTCGCCTCCGCGCCGTCCGCCGCGACTGCGCCGTCCGTGACCGCCCCGCTCGCGACGAGCGCGGACACGAGGAGTAGCGCGGTCGTCAGCGCCGCGAGCCGAGCCATCGGATGACCGGTCATCGCTCCGCGCTACGACCGACCCACGTAAAACGGCGCGCCCTCGGCTATCCGATCTGATACCTGGCCCCCCGCGTCACGGCGAGTCGAGGAGCCCCTCGACGAGCAGCTCGCCGGAAGCGACGTTGGTCGCCAGCGGGACGTCCTTCACGTCGCAGACGCGCAGCAGCGCGGAGATGTCCGGCTCGTGCGCCTGTGCGGTGAGCGGATCGCGGAGGAAGACGACGCCGTCGATCGCGTCGTTCGCGATCATCGCGCCGATCTGGAGGTCACCGCCGTAGGGGCCCGACGCCTGTCGGCTCACGGCGAGGCCGGTCTCCTCCGTTATGCGTTTCCCGGTCGTTCCCGTCGTCACGAGCTCGCAGTCGTCGAGGGCCGCGGCGTGTTTCGTGACGAACTCCACCATCTCGTCTTTCAGCTGATCGTGGGCGATGAGCGCGAGGCGCATGGTCCGTCGTCGCGGCGTCGCCGGTTAAAGACTCCCGTCGACGCAACGCCGGGAAAACGGGGAAGCGAGACGCTACTTGAACCGGAACGTCTCCAGGTTCTTCGGCGCGAACGTCCGCATGTTGTAGTCGTGGTACAGCGCCGACGAGAGGTCCTGGACGGAGCGCTCGTCGCCGTGGACGCAGAGCACCTTCTCCGGCCGCGGGTTCATCGTCTTCACGAAGTTCTCTAACCCCTGTCGGTCGGCGTGGCCGGAGAAGCCGTCGACGACCTCCGTCCCCATCTGGAGGGTGAGCGTGTCGCCGCGGCTCCCGCCGCCCCAGCCGTCGACCGGGATCTCGTCCCAGCCGTTCTGGATCCGGCGCCCCAGCGTCCCCTGCGCCTGGTAGCCGACGAAAACGAGGTTCGAGTTCGGGTCGGGGCCGATGTGGCGGAGCCACGACATGATCGGCCCTCCCTCGATCATCCCGGAGGTGGAGATGACGATGCACTCGTCGCCGTCGGCGACCTCCTGCCGCTCGTCCTCGCCGGCGTCGATGTGGTTGAACTGCTCGGCCAGGAACGGGTTCTCGTCGTCGTGGAAGATGCGGTCGCGGAGGTCGTCGCGGAGGTACTCGGGGTAGGTCGTGTGGATCGCGGTCGCCTCCCAGATCATCCCGTCCAGGTGGACGGGCATCGTCGGGATCTCGCCCTCGCGCATCGCCTCCTCCAACACGAGCATGATCTCCTGGGAGCGCCCCACGGCGAACGCCGGGATGAGGACCTTCCCGCCCTGCTCGTACGTCTCGTTGATGACCTCCTTGAGCGCCTCCTCGGAGTCCTCTTGGTCGGTCTGGTAGTCGTCGCGGCCGCCGTACGTGGATTCGAGGACGAGCGTCTCCACCCGCGGGAAGTCGTTGACCGCACCGTTGAACAGCCGGGTGTCCTCGTAGTGGATGTCGCCGGAGAACGCGACGTTGTAGAGGCCGTCACCGATGTGGAAGTGGGTCACCGAGCTGCCGAGGATGTGGCCCGCGTTGTGGAAGGTGAGCTTCACGTCCGGCGCGATGTCGGTGACGTCGCCGTACTCCAGCGGAATGGTGTGTTTGATCGCCTCGCGGACCTGCGCGGACTCGTACGGCGGGGTCCGCCCCTCCTTGGCGGCGACGTCGAGGTAGTCGAGCGTGAGCAGCCCCATCAGGTCGCGGGTCGGCTCGGTCGTGTAGATCGGGCCGTCGTAGCCGTACTTGAAGAGGAGCGGGACGAACGCCGAGTGGTCGAGGTGGGCGTGGGTGAGGACGACCGCGTCGAGCGTCGCTGCGCCGGCGCCGAGCGCCTCGGGGATCTGGAGGTACGGCACCTCGCCCTCCGCGCCGGGCTTGTCGCCGCAGTCGATGAGGATGCGCGTCTCCGACGTCGAGAGGATGAAGGCGGCGCGGCCGACCTCGCGACAGCAACCGAGCGTCGTGATCCGGACCCACTCGTCGTCGGACATCTCCTCGCGGTGGATCTGCCGGCCGACCCGCTCTAAGATGTCGCGGCGCTCCTCGCGCTCGTTTTTCAGGAAGCCGCGGACGTTCGAGACGGTGGAGGACTCGATCGGCGGCGTCCGAACGACCTCGGGGGTCCAGCCGACCTGCTGGGTGATCTCGCGGAGGGTGGAGCCGCGGCGGCCGATCACCATGCCGGGCTTTTCCGCCTCGATGACGATCTCTCCGGTGTCCTCGTGGAAGTCGAGTGAGGTCACCCCGGCCTCCTCGGGGATGACCTCGCGGACCTTCTCCTCGGCGCGCGCCGGCGGAGAGAGCGCGCTCGGGTCGGGTCGGACCGTGATTCGTTTCCGGAGCTTGGAGGCGAGCCGGCGGATCAGGTCGCCGTCGCCGGCGAACCGCTTGGGATCGCGGGTGTACACGACCAGTTCCGGGCCCTCGTACTTGACGTCGGTGACCGTGATGTCGTTCGGAATCTCCTGTTCGATCTCTGATTTCAGGGTATCGAGTTGCTTATCGACTTGACTCATATCTTACCGCGGGTCGTCGGGGTCGCCGTCGAACGCGTCCGCGCGTCGGTCCGCGGCTCGTCGCCGAGCGGTCGACCGTGACGGGGTAGGCATAGTGGTAGTACTGTCCGTAGGTGGTACCGCGCGGGAACAGCCTATGAAAACCCGCTTGAATGAACGTACATCCCGGCTATTATAAAACCCTTCGCAAATAGCAAGCCGCTTGTCCGCGGACCCGCACGTACAGCCATGCGCGTCACCCCCGAATCGGTCCGCGCGGAGCACGCGTGGATCCGCGACCGCGCCCCGGTCGTCGTCCCGCTCATCGACGAGACCCGCGAGCGGCTCGGGACGCTGTTCGAGACGGAGGTCGCCTCCGTGACCCCCGAGGCGTACCGCCGCGAGGTCGACGCCGTGTTCGCGGACGGCGAGGTCGCGGTCAACGTCGCCGGCTGCGTCGCGCTCCTGCGCGATCTCGACGTCGCCGACGACTACCCCGGCTTCGTCGTCGATGAGGTCCTCGGTCGCGAGCTGGCGGCGACGATCGCCGGCGGGCGACCGCTCTCGCTGCTCGCACAGGCGACGTTTCACTTCGTGGACGTGCACGTGAGCGAGGACGGGACCGCCGACGGCGCGGGCGCGGCCGGCGCCGACGACCTCGACGCCGCGCTCGCGGCGGGGTTCCAGACGCGGCTCCCGGGCTGGGACTGGCGAGAGGGAGAGAGTCCGTTCGCGGTCGAGTCGCCCCCCGACGACTGACGCTACGACGAGAACTTCCGGACGAGCTCGTACCCGCGGTCGAGCAGCGCGTCGGGGAGGAGCCGCGCGAGCACGCCGACGCGGGCGACGGTGCCCGGCTGGACGCGGGCGGGCGGCTGCGTCGCGCTCGCGGCGTTCAGGATGGCGCCGGCGACGACCTCGGGCTCGACCGCGCCGGGGCCGTCGCCGCCGACCAGCTTCGCGTCCTCGAACAGCTCGTAGAACTCCTCGTAGGCGCCGGAGCGGTCGAAGCCCCCGTCCTCATCGACGCTCGGCGCGTCATCGCCGCCCGCGTCGTCCGCGTCCGGATCGACGCCCGCCTCCGACCGCGCGCGCTTCGAGAAGTTCGTCTTCACCGGTCCCGGCTCGACGACGACGACGTCGATCCCGAACTCGGCGACCTCGTTGCGGAGCGCGTCCGACATCGCCTCGACCGCGAACTTCGAGCCGCAGTACACGCCGCCGCCGGGGAACGAGACGCGTCCCGCGACCGACGAGACGTTGACGATGGTCCCGTCGCGCTCGCGGCGCATCCCCGGCAACACCGCCTTGATCAGCCGATGCGGGCCGTACACGTTCACGTCGAACTGCTCGTGGACCTTCGCGGTCGGCACGTCCTCTACGGGTCCGAACTGGCCGTACCCCGCGTTGTTGACCAGCGCGTCGATCGCTCCCTCCTCGTCCAGTATCCGGTCGACGACGCGGTCGACGTCGCCCTGGTCGGTCACGTCGAGGGTGGCGAGCTCACAGCCCGCCTCGCCCAGCGTTTCGACGTCCGCGGGGTTCCGGGCGGTCGCGTACACGGTCCACCCCTCGTCGTTGAACGCGTGCGCCGCTGCGCGGCCGATACCCGAGGAACAGCCGGTGATGAGAGCCGTCTTCTGCACGCGTCGTCGATCGGACCCCGGCGGCATAACTCTCCCGACCGGACACCGATCGTCCGCGGTCCTCACACGTCGCGGAGGCGTTACAAACCGGAGCGACGGGCGCCTTACTCCACGTCGTCGTCGCCCGCGTCCTCAGCGGCGTCCGCGCCCTCTTCTTCGTCGCTCGCGAGCAGCCCGTGATCCTCGAGGATCGCCTCGATCTCCTCGTTCGACCGCTCGGCGTAGCCGTCGTCGACGGTGATCGTGGCGACGCCGACGCCGTCGGACGCCAGCTCGCCGTCGTTCGACTGCGCGAGGGTGTCGAGCGCGAGCCCGACCGCCTCGTCGGTGGAGATCCCCTCCTCGTACTCCGCCTCCAGGTAGTCGCGGAGGTCGCTCCGGTCGGAGCCGATCGAGAGCGCCTGCCACTCGTAGGGGGTGCCGGAGGGGTCGGTCTCGAAGAGGCGCGGCTCCCCGTTCTCGATCCCGCCGACGATCAGCGCGACGCCGAAGGGACGCGCCCCGCCGACCTGGGTGTACTGCTGGATGTGGTCGGTGATCGTCTTCGTCAGCGTCTCGATGCCGATCGCCTCGCCGTAGCGCAGCCGGTTCACCTGCGCCTGCCGGCGGGCGAAGTCGATGAGCTGGCGGGCGTCGGCGACGTGTCCCGCGCTCGCGACCCCGACGTGGTCGTCGGCCTTGTGGAGCTTCTCGATGCTCGCCGGCTCCATCAGCCGAGAGCGAGCGCGCTTGTCGGCCGCGAGGACGACGCCGTCCTCGGCGCGAATTCCGACGCTCGCCGTCCCCCGTTTCACCGCCTCCCGGGCGTACTCGACCTGGTAGAGCCTGCCGTCGGGAGAGAAGATCGTGATTCCGCGGTCGTACGCCTGTTGTTGGGATTGGCCCTGCATGATATCACTCGGTGTCGAACGCCGCCGCGCCGACGTACCCCGACTCGACACGCACGTCGCACGCGTCCTCGCGCACGACAGCGGGCCGCTCGGCGTCCGCGAACGCGACGTCTCGCTGTGTCGAAGTACCGCCCGCGCGACCCATATATCTTTCCTCACAGGCACGCACCGTCCCCGAGATCCCACGGACGTGGATCCCGACTGGATCGTCGCCGACCGCGCTCACGCAGGCGATCGCCGCGCGCGCCTCGGCGACGTGTTCGCGTCGGGCGCGGACGACCGCCTCGCCGACCCCGTCCGCGTGGGTGAAAGAGAGCAGCGTGAGGTCGGCGTCGGCGCTGCCGGCGTCGCCGATCAGGTTGCCCGCGGCGTACCACAGCGCGCGCTGGAACGCGCGGCGCCCGACGTCGGCGTCGGGCCAGGTCTCGATCCCGACCGCGAGGTACCGCCATCGCGGCCGGAGGTGTTTCGGGAGGTGCTTCATCGGTCCCGCCTCACTCCCCGTCCGAGCCGCCGACCCGCTCCGCGACGATCACGGCCACCTGGTCGTGAACGCGCTCGACGGCCGTCACCGCGAACCCCTCGCTCGTGAACGCCTCGACGAGCGTGCCCACGGTCGCGGGGTCGTCGACGTCAGGGCCGTAGAAGGGGGCTTCCGGGTCCGGCCCCTCGAAGAACGCCACGTCGCCAAGGACGATCCGTCGGGTGCCCGTCTCGGCCATCACGCGGATCGCCTCGCGCTTTCCGTCGTCGTCGAGGTGGTGGAGCGCGAAGTTCGAGGTGACGACGTCGATCCGCTGGTCTCGGTCGAGTTCGGGCTCCCGGAACTCGCCGTACGCGAACTCGACGTTCCCGAGGCCGCGCTCCTCGGCCTTTCGGCGCCCCTCGGCCATCATCCCCTCGCTGATGTCACGGGCGAGCACGCGCTCCGCGTCCGGCGCGAGCGCCAGCGCGATGGCGCCGGTGCCGGCGCCCAAGTCGAGGACGACGTCGTCGGGTCTCGGGTCGGCGTACTCGGTCACCAGGCCCGCGCAGGCGTGGTACTCGTCGCTCTTGGAGTCGTCGTACTCGGCGGCCTTCTCGGAGAAGCGGGCGGCGTGCTCCTCAACCGTCTTCTTCATACCTCCCACGTCGGACCCCGGGCTCTATGAAGGCCTCGGAGCGCCGCTCCCGGTTGCGGGCCGCGATCTCGCCCCACGCCCGGAGTCCCTCGCGGACCCACTCGGGGTCGAACCCGACCGCCTCCGCGGCGGCGACGAGCTCGCGCGGCGCGCGGAGCGAGAGGTGCGACCGGGGGTTGGCGCTGACGACGTGCGGGGCGTCGTAGTGCGTCACGATCTCGCGGAGCTTCCGGAGGTCGGCGAGCGCCCGCACCCGCTCGCCGCCGGTGGCGCGGAGCAGCGGGCCGAGGTCGAACTCGACGTGGACGCCGTTGTCGCGCGCGGCCTTCGCGAGGACGTGGTTGAAGTCTCCCGCCCCGTCCATCGGACGCGCGAGCACGTCGACGCGCGGCTCCTCGACCGCGAACCGGTTGAGGCCGCCGTCGCCGCCGGCCAGACAGACCACGGTGTGCGCCGACCGGTAGTTGCCGACCGCGCCGGAGGCGCTCGTGGCGTCGTCGACGTCGATCTCGACCGCGTCGACGACGTCGATCCCGTACGCCTCGCGGAGCGCCGTCGCCTCTCGAGAGCGGTCCGCGTCGCCCTCCTCCGGGGTCCCTCCGACGGCGCCCGCCGGGGCGAGCGCCCCTCGCGTGCGGACGACGACCCCGTCGTATCCGTACCGGGCCGCGGTGGCGGCGTGGCGGGCGACGGTCGCGTCGCCGTCGGGGTGGGCGTGAACGGCCTCGTACATGGCCCGGCCTTTCGCCCCCGGGGGTATCGTCGTTGCGCTTTCGGGCGGCGCGCTCCCCCGTCCCGGTCGCCGCGTCGCGCGGCGCGGCGCGTCCCCCGAGGGGTTTTTTGCGTCGCTCGGGGGAACGGGAGCGCATGAGCGCCGACCTGGAGGAGAAGACGGACCGATACGAGCGTATGCTCGCGGACGCGCTGGCGGCCGCGGAGCCGCGCCCGCCGGCGGACACTCCCCTCGGCGAGGCCGCTGCCGACGTGGTCGAGATGGCCGAGTCGTACCTCGAGGACGGCCGGCACTTCCGCGAGCGCGACGACCCGGTCAACGCGCTCGCGTCGTACTCGTACGGCTACGGCTGGCTCGACGCCGGCGTTCGGCTCGGGCTGTTCGCCGTCCCCGACGACACCGAGCTGTTCACGACGTGAGGGGTGACGCGTGACCGCGGGAACGCGGCGCGGTGACGCGGGTCACCGCGGCTACGCGTCCTCGAGCCGCGACCGGGCGGCGTCCGGCGCGTCGCCGAGGATCAGGACCGAATCGCCGGTCTCGATCGCGCCGTCCTCGACGATACTGGCGCGGAGCCCGCCGCGGTGAACGAGCGCGTCGTGAAGCCCCTCGCGGTCGAGCAGCGACTCGAGGTACGAGCACGGTTCGCAGAGCTCGACGCCCTCGCAGACGGCGTCGCCGACGCGGAACCGCGTTCCGACGAGGCGGTTGAGCCCGACACCTCGGGTGGTGAGGTTGCGCCGGTGCTCGTCCGGGCCGACGGCGATCCCGTAGTCCCGCTCGACCGCGTCGAGCGTCTCGGCCTCGATCAGCGACAGCTCGCGGCTCACGTCCCGGGCCGACTGCGAGTAGGTCCCGCGATCGAGGAAGTACCGGTCGCCGCGCAGCCCCCGCCCGGACACCGCCTCGACGCGCTCTCGCTCCTCCATGGGCGCCCCCGCCTCGGTCGCGACGTGAACCGCCTCGATCCGTCCGGTCATGGCGTCATCAGGACGACGACCGACAAAGCGGTTGCGACGTGACCCCCGTCGGCACCGCGTCGTGGGCCCCGTCGGTTCCGGTCGTGGCCCTCGTCGGTTCCGGTCGTGGGCCCTACGTCGTCGAACGCTGCACGACGTACGCGGGGCGGAGCATAACCGAAGGGAGCGTTGTTGAACTTCTCAACAGGTGATACATTCTGATCCGCTTGCGGTCAATATAGGGGCTCACGGATCGGTCAGTACGGGTGAGGTAGCGAGCGCTTTCGTCTTCACTCGTCCCGTGCTAGCACCGGTTTTTTAGTCAAACCTCGCTAATGTCCGTTCAGGCGTTATGAGTTCCCGGCACCGAAGCGGCACTGACTCAGGAGAGTGGCGGTTGTGAGTTACGTCCTGTGGGCCCTGCTGGCCATGGTCTGCTATTCGTTCGCGTTTCTGTTCATGAAGATCGCACTGCAGGATCTGCCAGCGTTCACCGTCATGCCGATCGCGGTCATCACGCTGGCCGCCGGCGCGACGACCGTGGCAGCGCTGTTTGGTGACTGGTCGGCTCAATCACTGACGAGTCGGTCTGTCCCGTTCGCACTGTTGGCCGGGCTCTGCCTCACCGGCGCGATGGTCGGGTATTTCCGCGCACTCTCGACCGGTCCGGTGAGCATCGTCGTTCCGGTGTTCGGGATGTTCCTCGTCGGTGGGGCACTCCTCGGCATCCTCGTCCTCGGGGAAGCAGTGACAGCGAGGAAGGTACTCGGCATCGCCTTCGGTGCCGTCGCGGTCACCCTGATCGCCACGTAATTCCTCCCTCAATGAACGGGCATGCTGAATCGTCGGACAAGAACCGAACGACAGGGCAACGCGGATAGCTCTGGAGCGCCTCACTCGCCTCGCTCGCGCAGTTCGGCGAGGACCCTCGCCGTCCCGTCCATGTACGCCCCGTCGAGGACGCCGTCCGCCGCCTCGCGGGCCGTCGCGTCCGCGTTGGCGACCGCGTACGACTCGCCGGCGACGGCGAAGGTGGACGCGTCGTTCTCGCTGTCGCCGATCGCGACGAACTCGGCGGGGGCCACCCCGAGCGCGGCGGCGACGCGTTCGAGGGCCGTCCCCTTGCTCACGTCGGTGGATTTGACGTGGTAGGCGTAGCCGGTGTCGACGACCTCCACGTCGCCGGCGGCCGCCGCGACCTCGCGCAACAGCGCCTCGTCGGCGTCGAGCGACAGGGCCACCTCCGTCTCGCGCCAGCGGTTCACCGTGTCGCCGACGCCCCACCCGACCTCCCCGCCGCGCGCCTTGAACGCCTCGACGACGGCCCGCGGAGCGTCGGGGTCGCCGAGAACGAGCGTCTCGCCGTCGACGTACGCGACCCCGCCGTTCTCGGCCACCACGGTCTCGGGGCGGCCGAGGAAGTGCGCCAGCGCTACCGGATACGGGAACGCCTTTCCGGTGGCGAACACAACCGGCGCCTCCCAGTCGGGAAGCAGCTCGAAGACGCGGGGATCGACCCGGCCGCTCGGCGTCGTCAGCGTCCCGTCGATGTCCAACGCGAGGGGCGGAACCATACGGACGCTGAGGCGGCCGGGCGCAACTGTCTTGCGCTCGCGGACGACGGTTCGAGGAGCGAAAAAGCGGCTGACGGCGCCGACTCAGACCGACCACGACGGCCGGTCGAACAGCTCCCGGAACACGAGGGTGGGGAACCGCGGGACGAGTCGGCTCGGGGGGCGGCCCTTGCCGCCGGTCCGGCGGACCGTCACCCGGTCGAGCAGCCCCGCGTCCGCGAGCTCGTAGAGGACCCGGCGCACGGTGGACGCCGAGAGGTCGACCGCGGGACGCGAGGCGATGGTCTCGGTCGCCGCCGAAACCGACGACCGCTCGTCCTTCGCCAGGCTGACGAGCTCGTACAGGAGCCGGCGCCGGCTCTCCGAGAGCGCGAGGACGCGCCCGAGCGAGGCGCCCGGTTTCGGTACGCCCGCTATCCCCTCGTCGAGGTCCGTCGCTCGGATCGTCGACGCGCCCGCGCGCTCCGCGCTGACCGCGGCGCCGGCGATCGCGGCGAGCGCGTCGTGTGCGTCGCCGTCGGCCCACTCGCTCACCTCGCGGATCTGGTCGTGGCTGAGCGCGTCCCGACCGAGACCGGTCGAACACCGACTCGTCAGCAGCTCGACGAGCACGTGGCGTCGGTACGGCTCGAAGGGCACGACCGCGTCGGGGTCCCAGTCGATCTCCGCCGGCGGGTCGCGGCCGAGACACACCGGCGTGATGCGTCCGCTGACGTCCGTGAGCCACTCGACGACGGTCGTCGCGTCGGGCGTCTCCGGCTCGTTCGTGTGGTCGACCGCGACGGTCACGTCCGGTCCGGTGCGGACGGCGTCTCGGAGCTCGTCCGCGAGCTCGTCCGTGCCGACGCCGTGTTCGGGGACCGGATCGTCGCCGATCTCCGCGAGCGCGGCGTGGTAGAGCCGGAATCGCGTCGAGGCCCGTCGCGCGTCGACGTAGACGAACCCCGGGAGCGTCGGCTCGACGGCTCGCGTCGACGTCTGGATCGCCCGTCGCGGACCGCTGTGGGCCGCCAGACGGTCGAAGAGCGCCGAGACGATGGCCGACTTTCCGCTCCCCTTCGGCCCGTACACGTACGTGCTCGGCGGGAGGTCGCCGGAGAACGCCGGGCTGAAGGCGTCGAGCAGCCGTTCGAACGACGGCCCCCGTCCGACCGGAGACTCCACGTGCGAGACCGGCGAAACGGCGTCGAGATCGACGAGCACGCCGGCCCCGACGTCGTAGCCCAGTCGACGTTCGATCCGGTCGTCGATGTTCACGGTCGGCCCTCCTGCGCGTTCGAATAAAATCGCCACGAAACGGAGTCGATACGGGGTCGGCCGACCCGACCGGCGGCACCGTCGGGGGCGACGAGTGACGTGGCGCCGTCGATCGGGTCACAGCGTTCGCTGTCGGCTCGGTGGCGTCGCCGTTCGCTTCTCGGATTGGGTTCCATTGCTGATCCGGCGGTTGGTCGGGAGGGTGTCTACGGGTGACGGGACGGACCTCGGCCGTCGCGGGAGCCGACTCGGCGTCGGCGTCCCTGACGGCGTTAGAGGTACCCGGCGTTCGGCAGGACGCCGAGGATGGCGAGGATCCCGACGGCGAGCATCATGACCGCGATGGCCATCGCCGGCGGGTCCACGTGGGTCCCGGAGTGCGAGTAGAACAGCCGCTGGGTGACCTCGCCCATGAGGCCGCTGAGCGCGCCCAGGACGGCCGCAGAGAGGATCGCGACGACGGCACCGGTCGTGCCGACCGACGTGAGCGGCGTCGCCGCGCCGACGTCGCCGAACGCGCCGACCGCGATCACGGCGCCGACGGAGCCGAGCAGCGTGATGTGGTGGGTCACGGGGATCTTCTCGACCCCGAGGTTGAGGAACAACAGGCTGATGGCGGAGATGGCGTAGCCGAGGAAGATGCTCCCCGTCTGCAGCCAGATGTACCCGCCGAGGATGCCGCCCACGAGCCCGATCGTGACGATACCCGACCACTTGTACTGGTGGGGGAGCCACGGCTCGGTCGCGAGGCGGCCGGCGTGTTCCTCCTCCCCGCTATCGGCCCTCGGGTGTGGGTCCTCGCGCTCGAACGGCGACATGTCGAAGTACCCGTCACCGGCCGGCTTCCCGACGATCGGGTACCCGAAGACGGGCCGTGCGAGGAACGCGGTCGCGAACACCGACACCGCGATGAAGTCGGTCGGCGGCGTCATCTCCAGCACGTTGATGAAGACGCCGTTGGCGAGCTGTGTGATCAGCATCCCGATTAGGCCGAAGATCGCCCCGACGGCGAGGATGTCCGGCTTCGTACCGAACGCGTACAGGATGTTCTTCCCGAAGTGGTAGCCCCAGCCGTCGGGCTCCATCTCCGGGTACTTCTTGCCCGCGTACGCCGAGGCGGCCACGCCGCCCGCGAACGCGATGTGCGGGCCGGTGATCGCTCCGAAGCCGATCACGCCGGTGATCCCGGCGGCGAGCTCGCCGGCCGG
Source organism: Halorubrum sp. AD140 (assembly GCF_034497445.1). Classification (NCBI taxonomy): domain Archaea; kingdom Methanobacteriati; phylum Methanobacteriota; class Halobacteria; order Halobacteriales; family Haloferacaceae; genus Halorubrum; species Halorubrum sp. AD140. The sequence goes on along the minus strand of NZ_JAXRUU010000047.1, from coordinate 3,757 downwards.
GATGGCGTCGAGCGTGCCGAGCTGCCGCTGGAGGATTCCGACCCCCTCGCCGAGAAAGACGACGAAGCCGGTGAAGATGAACGCCGGGAGCGCCCCGATAGCGGCGCCGAACGCGCCGCCGGCGAGCGCGGTGATCACGAGCAGGACGAACAGCTTGACCTCTATCCCGATGATCGGAACTTGGAGCAGGAGTTCGTTCATCTACTCGTCCTCCTCGTCGTCCTGCGCCCAGTTGAGGGAACGCTCGACCGCGTCGCCCCATCGGCCGTACAGCCTGTCGACCTCCTTCTGGCTCTTCTCTGGGGAGAACTCCCGGTCGATCTGCCAGTTGTCGCGGAGTTCGTCGACGGTGTCCCAGTAGCCGACGGCGAGGCCGGCGGCGTACGCGGAGCCGAGCGCGGTCGTCTCGTCGACTTCCGGCCGGGCGATCTCCGTCTGGAGGATGTCCGCCTGCAGCTGACAGAGGAAGTTGTTCTTCACCGCGCCGCCGTCGACGCGGAGGCTCGTCGTCTCCACGCCGGAGTCGGCCTCCATCGCCTCGGCGACGTCGCGCGTCTGGTACGCGATGCTCTCCAGCGCCGCCCGCACGATGTGCTCCTTTCCGGTACCGCGGGTCATCCCGACGATGGTGCCGCGGGCGCGGCCGTCCCAGTGGGGCGCGCCGAGTCCCGTGAACGCCGGGACCATGTAGACGCCGTCGGTCGAGTCGACCGACCGGGCGAGCTCGGCGGTCTGTGCGGCGTTGTTGATCAGGTCGACGTCCTCGAGCCACTCGATGGCGGCGCCGGTGATGAAGATGGACCCCTCGAGCGCGTACTGGACGGGCTCGCCGGACATCTGGAAGCCGATGGTCGTCAAGAGCCCGTGGTCGGACTCGACGGCCTCGTTGCCCGTGTTCATCAGGTAGAAGGAGCCGGTGCCGTAGGTGTTCTTCGCGTCGCCCGTGTCGAAGCAGGTCTGGCCGAACAGCGCGGCCTGCTGGTCGCCGAGCGCACCGGCGACCGGAACCTCCTCGCCGAGGAAGCCGTCGGCGTCCGTGTGGCCGTAGTACTCCTCGTCGGAGGAGGGCCGCACCTCGGGGACCATCTCCTTCGGCACGTCGAACTCCGCCAAGAGCTCGTCGTCCCACTCCAGCTCCCGGATGTTGTACAGCATCGTTCGGGAGGCGTTGGTGACGTCCGTGATGTGGTTGCCCGTCAGGTTGTAGATGAGCCACGAGTCGATCGTCCCCATGACGAGCTCGCCGTCTCGGGCTCGGTCGCGGAGGTCGCCGCCGCGGGAGCTCTGCATCTTGAGCGGCTCCGCGTTGTCGAGGATCCACTCCGTCTTGGTCGCGGAGAAGTAGGCGTCGGCCTCGAGGCCGGTCTTCTCGCGGATCTCCTCGACCATGTCGGCCTCCTGGAGCTCCTCGACGCGGTCGGTCGTCCGGCGGTCCTGCCACACGAGGGCGTTGTGTACGGGTTTGCCCGTCTCGCGATCCCAGACGATCGTCGTCTCGCGCTGGTTGGTGATCCCGAGCGCGTCGAGCTGGCTCGCCTCCAGTCCAGCGTCCGCGAGGCCGTCGAGGACGACCTGCTGGGTGTTCTCCCAGATCTCGATCGGGTCGTGTTCGACCCATCCCGGGTTCGGATATATCTGTTCGTGCTGTTCGTAAGCGTTCGCGACGACCTGTCCCCCGTGGTCGAACACCATGAATCGGGTGCCGGTCGTCCCCTGGTCTATCGCACCAACGTACTGTGTCATGTCTTGGATCCCTCCTGTGGCGCTGATCCGTTCGTGGCGACGGCGTCGCCGCGGCATATCTTCACGGAAGCTACCACGCCGTTCGTGAACATAATGTACTACCATAATAATCTTCCTGTTAAAATCCGAGAGATGACGGAAGTGAAAAAGGTTATTTATAACAACTCCCGCCGGACCGGCTCGTTCGAGAGTTGAATAACCCTAATAGTTACCGACGCCACCGGGGAGGAGGTAAAGTAAAGTGGGCGGAGTCCGAGCGATCGGACATGGACCAACAGGTGGACGTCGTGGTCGTCGGCGGGGGGTCGACGGGCTGCGGCGTCGTCAGGGACCTGGCTCGACGGGGGCTCGACACCGTCCTCGTCGAGAAGGGGAACCTGACGCACGGGACGACGGGACGGATGCACGGGCTGCTCCACAGCGGGGGCCGGTACGCGGTCTCCGACCGGAAGAGCGCGCGCGAGTGCATCGAGGAGAACCGGGTGCTCCGCGACATCGCCGCCCACTGCGTCGAGGAGACCGGCGGGATGTTCGTCAAGCGCCCCGAGGACTCCGAAGAGTACTTCCAAGAGAAGCTGGAGGGGTGCCGCGCGTGCGACATCCCCGCCGAGGTGATCGACGGCGAGGAGGCCCGCCGCCGCGAGCCGTACCTCGCGCGCGACGTGGAGAAGGCGATCGCGCTCCCGGACGGCGCGGTCGACCCCTTCCGGCTCTGCGTCGCCAACGCGGCGGACGCCCGCGAGCACGGCGCCCGGATCGAGACGCACGCCCCGGTGACCGACGTGCTCGTCGAGGACGGCGAGGTCGTCGGCGTCGAGGTCGAACACGAGACCGGCCCCGGAAAGCGCGTGCACCGCGAGCCCGGGACGACCGAGGAGATCCGCGCGCGCCACGTGGTGAACGCGACCGGCGCGTGGGCCGGCAACGTCGGCGAGATGGCCGGCGTCGACGTCGAGGTCCGCCCCTCGAAGGGCGTGATGACGGTGATGAACACCCGGCAGGTCGACACCGTGATCAACCGGTGTCGACCGAAGGGCGACGCCGACATCGTCGTGCCCCACGAGACGGCCTGTATCCTCGGCACGACCGACGAGGAGGTCGACGACCCCGAGGACTACCCCGAGGAGGAGTGGGAGGTCGACCTGATGATCGAGACGCTCTCGGAGCTGATCCCCGCGCTGAAGGACGCCCGGACCCTCCGCTCGTTCTGGGGCGTCCGCCCCCTCTACGAGCCGCCGGGCACCGGCACGGAGGACCCGACGGACATCACGCGCGACTACTTCCTGCTCGACCACGGCGACCGCGACGACCTCCCCGGGATGACGACCATCGTCGGCGGGAAGCTCACCACCTACCGCATGATGGCCGAGTCCATCAGCGACCACGTCTGCGAGATCCTCGGCCACGAGGCGACCTGTGACACCGCCGACGCGCCGCTGCCGGGCTCGGAGAGTCCCGCGCGCATGGAGGAACTGATGGACGAGTTCGGCCTCCGCTCGCCGGTGGCCCGTCGCTCCGGCCAGCGGCTCGGGTCGCGCGCGGACGACGTGCTCGACGAGTGCGACCCGAACCCGGTCGTCTGCGAGTGCGAGAGCGTGACCCGCGCCGAGGTGCGGGACGCGATCGGCGACGCGGGCAGCGACCTCAACGCGGTCCGCCTGCGCACTCGCGCCTCGATGGGCAACTGTCAGGGCGGCTTCTGCACCCACCGGATCGCGGCGGAGCTGGCCCAGGAGTACCCGGAACCGGTCGTCCGCGACGCGGAGGACGAGCTGTACCAGGAGCGCTGGAAGGGACAGCGCCACGCGCTGTGGGGCCGCCAGCTCTCGCAGGCGATGTTGAACCACCTCCTGCACGCGACGACGATGAACCGCGACGGCGACCCGGCGACCCTCGACGGCGCGGTCGACTTCGGCGCCTTCGACTCGGGCGCTGCGTCCGGACCGGCCGGAGACGGCGAGGGCGGCGACGCCGGAACCGCGGCGACCGACGGCGGCCGCGTAGGTGACGACGC
>NZ_JAXRUU010000046.1:0-25081 GCF_034497445.1 Halorubrum sp. AD140 | reverse complement strand
TGTGCGCGTCGATCCGACGCGCGAGCGACGCGGCCGCGTCGTCGACGAGCGGGGTGAAAAAGAGCACCTGCGCGTCCGCCGGGAGCCGCCGCCGGAACCGCCGGAACCACAGCGGCCGGTAGAACCGCTCGCCGCTCGGCGTCGGCGCCAGCGCGGGGTGGGTCGCGAGGAGGTCGCGGCCGCGGGCCGCGTGCGTCGTTCCGGCGCCCGGCGCGAGCCAGCAGTCGATCGGACCGAGCGTCGCGATCCCCACGCGGTCGCCGCCGTCGAGCAGCGCGCGGAACGCCTGACCGGCGGCGCCGACGCTCGCCTCGACCGCGGTCTCCGCCGCCGGCTCGGACGCGGCGTACGCCGCGTCCCGGACGTCGATCAGGAGGACGACGGTCGCGGCGCGCTCCCCGCGGAGCTCCAGCGTGGCCAGCCCGCCCGTCCGCGCCCGCCGGTTCCAGTCGATCCGCTTGAGCGGGTCGCCGCGGCGGTACTCGCGGGTGGCGTGGAACTCGACGCCGGCGCCGCCGACGTCGGTGGGCACCCGACCGTGGAGGCTCGTCGTCAGCCCCCGCAGCGGGAGGTCGTCGCCGGCGGCGAGCTCCGGCGTGCAGACGACGCGCGCGGGAGCGGCCGGCTCGATCGCCGTGGTCCGCTCGCGGGACCCCGACGGGTTCCGCGCGATCGCCGTGAGCGGCTCCCACTCGTGTTCGCCGCGGCTCGCGCGCACCGTGTACTCGAACGCGACTGCCGCGTCCGGACGGAGCGCGGTCGCGACCCGAGCCGGACCGTCGACGACCGCCAGCCCCGGCGGGACTCCGTCGACGAGACGGACGTCCGGGAGTGCGGCGTCGCCGACGTTGCGCGCCCGAACCGCGACGGTCACCTCGTCGCCCGGTTCGGGCGTCTCGTCGCTCACGGTCCGCGTCACGTCGAGGGTCGCCGCCGGCGCCTCGCCGACCGCCGCGTACACGGCGTAGCCGACCCCGACCGCCCCGAGCAGCACGAGCGCCGGCCGTCGGGCCACGACGCCGACCCCGAGGAGCGCCAGCGCCGCGCCGCGTACGCCGTCCCATCGCCCCGTCTCTCTCTCGCGGCGGACCGTTCGTTCCGTCGTCTCACCCGTCGCTCCGCCTTCGTCGCCCGTCGCTCCGCCTCTGTCGCCCGTCGCTCCGTCTCCGCTTTCGTCGTCGCTTTCGCCGCTTCCGCTCACCGTTCCGCCTCCGTCGCCGTCGGTCTCGGGTCCCGAACGCCGGTGGCGACGTCGCCTCGGTTCCCGTCGGCCTCGGTTCGCTCCGACCGCGCTATCGCGTCGAGGGACGCTCGGAGCCCGACCCCGTAGCGCGAGCGCCCCGAAAGCGTCGTCCGGAGTCGAACCCGAATCGGGTAGGAGGCGTCTCGGGAGAGGAACGCGGCGGCGGTCGCGTCGTCGGTCCACTCGCCGTCGTCGACGAGCCGCTCCGCCTCCTCGACCGAGCAGTTCCGCTCGCGGGCGACGCTCGCCACGGCGACATCGCGTACGCGCCCGCGGAGGTCGCGTTTGGTCCCGTATCCGCCGACGGTGGCTGCAGCCGTCTGTTCAATCTGTTCGTCGATGTCGGCGCCGGGGACGTGCGCCGGCTCCCGACGCTCGGGCTCGCCGGGATCCGCCGCCTGTCGGTCTCGGGTTCGACGGGTGTTCGCGTACCTGACGCCCTGTAACACGCCGAGCGCGCCGATCAGCGTGACCACGGTCGAGGAGGGGTCGAGCGCGGCCGCGACCCCGCGGTCGAGGACGGCGAGGAACCCGACCGCGACCGCCGCCACGCCGACCGCGACGAGAGGGCGGACCACTACTCGCCACCCCCGTGGCGCTCCTCGATCCGACGGAGCGCGGCGACGGCCCGGCGCTCGCGCTCCTCGGTCGCGTCCTCGCCGCCGTACCGCACCCGCTCGAAGGCCGCGGTGAGCTCCGCGACCGGCCCCTCCTCGACGCCGGCGTCGACCGCCGCGGCCGCGAACTCCGCGGGCGTCGAGGAGGCGGGTCGGTCCACGTCCAGGACCTCGGTCATGTCGCGCCACGCGCGGTACACCTCGTTGTCGGCGTCCGACGACTCGATCCGGTCGGCCGCCGCGCCGGCCGTCCGACCGACCGCGCGCAGGTCGGGGCTCTCGGGGTCCGTCTCCGCCTCGGCTTCCGCCGCCGGATCGCGCTCGTCCGGCTCGTCGTCGCCGCGGGCCCCGAACAGGATGGCGACGCTCGCGACGAGCGCGACGATCACGACCAGCGCGAACAGGAGCTCCGGCGCCGAGGTCGACCCCGCGGCGCGGCCGAGGCCCGACCCGCCCCCGCCGCCCTGAGGCAGCAGGCCGCTCTCCTCGGCCGCCGCTCCGAACTCGAACGCGACGGCCTCGTCGGCCGGGCGGCAGGCCGACAGCAGCCAGCCGACCGCGGCGAGCGGCGCCCCCAGCGCGCCGGCGACGACGACGGCGGCCATCCGCGAGCGGGTGTCTCGGTGCGTGGCCCAGCCGAGCCCGAGGAGGACCGCGACGAAGGCCACAAGCGCCGGCGGCTCGCGGAGAAACTCGTAACACACCGGCGGCGGCGAGACGGCCGCCTCGCCGCTCGGCGTGGGAGCGGTTCCGGCGTCGGCGGGGTCGTCCGCTCCGCTCGCGTCTCCGTCCGCGCCCCCGAGCCCGCCGTCGCCGAGGCTGACGGCCGAGTCGAGCGTCGCGGCGGCGACACCGAGCGCGCCGACCGCGAGGAGGGCGAGGAGGACCGCAGCGAGGGTGTCCCGCTTCACGTCCGAGCATACGCCGTCTCGCGGGAATAGCTTTCGGCGACGGCGGAGGGACCCGACCGTGTGGGACGGACCCGGCCGTGGGGGACGGACCTCAGTCGGCCGCGCCGTCGACGGCGTCGTCGAGGCGCGTCGTGGGGAACAGCGCGTCGACGTCCGGGTCGGGGTCGACGAGGCGGTAGGCGGTCCCGTCGCGCTCGACGACGCCCGCGTCGGCGAGGTGGTCGAGGTGCGCGAACGCCTCGCCCGGCCCGTGGAGCACGTGGATGTCGACGAGGTCGCCGAACAGCTCGGCCGACACCTCCCACGCCGTCGCCGGGCCGCGGTCGGCGAGGACTTCGAGGACGCGCCGCGTCCGGTGACGGTGGTGGTCGAGGATCGTCGCGGCCCGCCGGCTCGGGTCGTCGATCCGCTCGCGGTGGCCCGGGTGCGCCGCGTCGAAGTCGCGCTCGACGATCCGCACGAGGCTCTTGGCGTACGCCGCGAGCGGCGCGTCCACCCGGACGTCGGCGCCGCCCACGTTCGGGGTGTACTTCGGGAGGAGGGCGTCGCCGGCGAACAGCTCTTCGGGGGCGGCCGTCCCCGCGTCGGGGGCGTCGTCCGACCCCAACCGCCCGACCGGCTCGTGGTCTGGAACCTCGCGCGGGTCGAACGCGAACCCGGTGAGACCGGCGGTGTGGCCCGGCAGGTGGACGGCCTCCAGCGCGACCCCGCCGGCCTCGACGACGTCGCCGTCGTCGAGGGTCGTCGCCTCGGCGGGGCGGCCGCTGAGCCCGTCGCTCACGGCCTCGAAGAAGTCGCGCAGGCGCTCCTGGTCCGCCTCGGGGAGCCCCCACCGGTCGAACGTCTCGCGCTGGAGGACGGGGTCCGCCGCGAGGGGCGTCTCCGTCCCGTCGACGAGGGGCGCGTCGGCCTCGTGGACGAACACGTCGGCGCCGCCGGCGGCCTGGATCTCCCCCGCCAGCCCGGCGTGGTCGGGGTGCCAGTGGGTCAAGACGATCTCGTCGACGTCGGCGAACGCGACGCCGTGCTCGGCGAGCCCCGCCTCCAGGTCTGCGCGCACGTCCGGGAGCGCGACGCCGGTGTCGACCAGCGCGGTCGTCTCGCCGTCGAGCAGGTAGACGTCGTTCTCGCCCTCGAATACGGTGTTGCCGAGCTGGATCCGTTTCACACGCTCCCGTCGGCGGGAACCCTTTTCAGGGTTGCCTCCGCGGAAATCGCGCCGATTCGGGCGGCGTCGGTCCCGGCGGCGGCGCCTCCGACCCCGTTCACTCGATCACGGCGACGCCGGTGAACTCGAAGCGGGCGCCGCCGCCGTCGGCGTCGGTGACGCGCACGTCCCAGCCGTGGGCGACCGCGACGCTTTCCACGATCGCGAGCCCGAACCCGGTCCCGTCCTCGCCGGTCGAGTACCCGGTCTCGAACACGACCTCCCGGTCGGCCGCCGGGATCCCGGGGCCGTCGTCGGCCACGAAGAAGCCGCCGTCGACGTCGCCGACCGTGACCGTGACGTCCTCCCCCGCGTGCTCGACCGCGTTTCGCACGAGGTTCTCGATGGCCTGCCGGAGGCGGCTCCGATCGGCGCGCACGACCCGATCGGTGTCGACCCGGAGCGTCGCGTCGGCGGTGTCGACCCCCTCCCAACACGCCTCGACGAGCTCCCGGAGGGGGACCCGACCCGTCTCGTCGATGTCCGTTCCGTCGCGGGCGAGCGTCAGGAGGTCGTCGATGAGGGAGTTCATGCGCTCGTGGGCCCGCGCGACGTGGTCGAGGTGCTCGGAGTCGCACTCCTCGCGGGCGAGCTCCAGCCGCCCGGTGGCGACGTTGAGCGGGTTCCGGAGGTCGTGCGAGACGACCTTCGCGAACTCCTCGAGCCGCTCGTTCTTGCGTCGGAGGGCCTCTTCGCGCCGCTTCCGCCCGCGAACGTCCCGGATGACGCCGACGCGGTCGAGGGGCTCGTCGCCGCCGTCTCCGTCCACGAACCGGGCGAATCGCATCTCCACCGGGAACCGCTCGCCGTCCGCCGTGAGGAACTCGTATTCGACGGCGCCGGCCTCGCGGTCGCCGGCCGCGATCTCGCGACGCACTCGCTTCGCCTTCGCCGCGGCCTCCTCGGTCACCCAGTCGTAGAGCTGTGACCCGATCAGCTCCTCCCGACTGACGCCCTTCATCTCGGCGTAGCGGTCGTTGACGTACGCGATGGTCCCGTCGGGACGCACGGCGTAGACGGCGTCGCCGAGCGAATCGAGAATCGTCTCGTATCGCTGGAGTTCCCTGTCTCGGTCGGCCCCTCCGCCCCCGTCCGGCCCGTCTGTCATGCTCGTTTCGTCTGATCGTTTCGCTCGTTCGTAATAAAGGGGCCGTCGACGGGATCCGGTGCGTTTTCGTCCGCTCGCGCCAACGGACCGCCATGGAGTACCAACCGGGCGTGTGCAACATCGGACCGACCCAGCGGCGGTGGCGGCTCCTCCTCGGGCTCGGCTCGCTCCTCCTCGCGGTCGTCCACGTCGCCGCCGTGCTCGCGGTCGGCTGGCCGCGCTGGACGCTCGCGCTCTCGATGTTTCCCCTCTACGGCGCCGCGATGGGCTACTTCCAGTACCGCGAGCGGTTCTGCGTCGGCTTCGCCGGCATCGGCGTCTTCGACGTCGGCGAGGGGACGAACCGGGTGCTCGACGAGGCGGCGCTCGAGGCCGACCGGAAGCGCGCCGTCCGGCTGAACGCGAAGGCGCTGGCCGTCGGTGCGGTCGGCGCGCTGGCGATATCCGGCGTCGCGCTCGTCGGGTTGTGACTGGACGTCGCCTCCTCAGCCCCGCACCTCACGCCTCCCCAGCCTCGGTGACCGGCCCGGCGCGGGCGGGGCCGCGCCGGGGCCGTCACCTCCCTCGCGCGCGCACCTCGGACCGCCGCGGGCGGCCGCTCGGAGGCGCGCGCCAGTCGGATCGGGGTCACTGACGTCGCCACCCGGATTTCGCGGATCGCAGTCGCTACCCACGAACGTGCACATGGAAAAGCATTAGAACGGGCTCGATAACCACGTAAGTGTATGAGTCTGTCCGAACCGGACCGCGAGCTCGTGGCCGCCGAGCTCGGCCGGGAGCCGACGACGACCGAGGCCGCGCTGTTCGAGAACCTCTGGAGCGAGCACTGCGCGTACCGCTCCTCGCGGCCGCTGCTGTCGGCGTTCGACAGCGAGGGCGACCAGGTCGTCGTGGGTCCCGGCGACGACGCGGCCGTCCTCGCGCTGCCCGATCCGGACGCCGCGGACGTGCCGGCGCCCGACCGCGACGCCGACGACTACGGCGGCGTCTACGTCACCTTCGGCGTCGAGAGCCACAACCACCCCTCCTTCGTCGACCCGTTCGACGGGGCCGCCACGGGGGTCGGCGGCATCGTCCGCGACACGATGAGCATGGGCGCGTACCCGATCGCCCTGCTCGACTCGCTGTACTTCGGCGGCTTCGACCGCGAGCGCTCGCGGTACCTCTTCGAGGGCGTCGTCGAGGGGATCTCCCACTACGGCAACTGCATCGGCGTCCCCACGGTGGGCGGGAGCGTCGCCTTCCACGACGGCTACGAGGGGAACCCCCTCGTCAACGTCGCCTGCGTCGGGATCACGAACGAAGACCGGCTCGTGACGGCGACGGCCCAGGACCCCGGCAACAAGCTGGTCCTCGTCGGCAACGGCACCGGCCGTGACGGACTCGGCGGCGCCTCCTTCGCCAGCGAGGACCTCGCGGAGGACGCCGAGACCGAGGACCGCCCCGCGGTGCAGGTCGGCGACCCCTACGCCGAGAAGCGGCTGATCGAGTGCAACGAGGCCCTCGTCGACGAGGACCTCGTGCTGTCCGCCCGCGACCTCGGCGCGGCCGGCCTCGGCGGCGCCTCCTCCGAACTGGTCGCGAAGGGCGGGCTCGGCGCCCGTATCGGCCTCGACCGCGTCCACCAGCGCGAGCCGAACATGAACCCCACCGAGATCCTGCTCGCGGAGAGCCAGGAGCGGATGTGCTATGAGGTCGCGCCCGACGACGTCGACCGGGTCGCGGAGCTCGCGGAGCGGTTCGACCTCGGCTGCTCGGTCATCGGCGAGGTGACCGACGGGAACTACGTCTGCGAGTTCGCGGGCGACGGCGAGGAGAGCGAGACCGTCGTCGACGTCGACGCCGAGTTCCTCGCCGACGGCGCCCCGATGAACGACCTCGCGAGCGAGGCGCCGACGGAGCCCGACCGCGACCTCCCCGAGCCCGGGCCCGCTCTCGCCGACGCGGTCGAGGCGGTCGTCTCGGCGCCCGCGACCGCGAGCAAGCGCTGGGTGTACCGCCAGTACGACCACGAGGTCGGCGCCCGCACCGCCCTGAAGCCGGGCGACGACGCCGCGATCGTGGCGATCCGGGAGACCGCGGAGACCGACTCCGCCGCGCTCGACCCCGACGAGCAGGGCGTCGGCCTCGCGCTCTCCTCGGGCGCGAACCCGAACTGGACCGAGGCCGCCCCGTACGAGGGCGCCCGCGCGATCGCCGTGGAGAACGCGACCAACCTCGCCGCGAAGGGCGCGGTCCCGCTCGCCGCCGTCGACTGTCTCAACGGCGGCAACCCGGAGAAGCCGGACGTGTACGGCGGATTTACGGGAATCGTCGACGGGCTCGCCGACGCGTGCGACGCCCTCGGCACTCCCGTGGTCGGCGGCAACGTCTCGCTGTACAACGACAGCGTCGAGGGACCGATCCCGCCGACGCCCACGCTCGCGCTGATCGGGACGAAGCGCGGGTACGACGCGCCGCCCGCCGCGCTCGACGCGGAGCGCGCGGCCGACTCCGAGCTCCTGCTGGTCGGCGCCGGCGGCGACGCGCTCGGCGGCTCCGAGTACCTCGCGCGGGCCGGCGGGACGGACCGGTTCCCGGACCTCCCGGACGTCGGCTCCGGCTCGCCCGCGTTCGCCGACCTCGTCGCGTCGCTCGCGGCGGTCGCGCGCCAGGAGTCGACGCTGGCGACCCACGACGTGAGCGACGGCGGGCTCGCGGTCGCGCTCGCCGAGCTGGTGACCGACGCGGCCGGCGCCGACGTGACGCTCCCCGACCGCGTCGCGGCGTTCGAGGAGACCCCCGGCCGCCTCGTCGTCCAGACGACCGACCCCGAGGCGGTCGCCGAGGCCGCGGGCGACCTCCCCGTGCTCCGTCTCGGCGACGTGACGACGGACGGGACGCTCTCGCTGTCGGTCGGCGACGAGTCGGTCGCGCTCGACGCCGACGCGATCCGGGAGCTCCGTGGCGTGATCGACCGCGAGCTGGCGTGAACTCCCGATTACCGACCGCTCGTCGAGTGTATCTCTCTTCGCGGGAGCGAGCGACACGCTTTTAGGCTTTCCTAAAATACCTAGGGGCAACCGCGGGACGTCGGTAACGCCGGCGCCCGCCACATCGATGGCTCAGACCCAACCAGTCGGCACGAGTGACTCGAGCGGGACCGCGAGCGAACCGCCCGCGTCGTCGTCCGACCCCGTGCTGTCGCTGTCGGGCGTGACGAAGGAGTTCGGCCCGGAGACCGCCGTCGACGGCGTCTCGCTGGACGTCGAACCGGGCGAGCTCCTCACCTTCCTGGGTCCCTCGGGCTGCGGCAAGACGACGACGCTCCGCACCATCGCCGGGCTGGAGGAGCCGACGGAGGGGCGGGTCGTCCTCGGCGACGAAACGGTCGCCGGCGCCGGCGCGTTCGTCCCGCCCGAGGAGCGCGACGTCGGCATCGTCTTCCAGAACTTCGCGCTGTTCCCCCACCTCACGGTCCGCGAGAACATCGCGTTCGGGCTCTCCGACGCCGACGAGGAGACGGTCAGGGAACGCGTCGACGAGCTGTTGGAACTCGTCGAGATGACCGATCACGGCGAGAAGACGCCCGACCAGCTCTCAGGCGGGCAGAAGCAGCGGGTCGCGCTCGCCCGGTCGCTCGCGCCCGAGCCCGAGGTGCTCCTGCTCGACGAGCCGTTCTCGAACCTCGACGTGCGCCTCCGCGTGGAGATGCGCGAGGAGGTCCGCCGAATCCTGAAGGCGGCCGGCGTCACCGCCGTCTCCGTCACCCACGACCAGGAGGAGGCGCTCTCCATCTCCGACCGCGTCGCCGTGATGAACGACGGGCGGATCGAGCAGGTCGGTCGCCCCGAGACGGTCTTCGAACGACCCGAGTCGAAGTTCGTCGCCTCCTTCCTCGGCCGGGCGTCGTTCCTCGAAGGGAAGCTCCGCGACGGGAAGGTCGAGACCGGGATCGGCCGCTTCGACGCGGTCGCGCTGGAGGGGTACGACACCGTCTACGACGGCGCGCCGGTCGACGTGCTCGTCCGGCCGGACGACCTCCAGGCGACGCCCGCGAGCCCCGACCTGGCCGACGGCGTCATCGTCTCGCGGCAGTACGTCGGCCCCTCGTTCGTCTACCGGGTGGAGCTGGAGTCCGGCGACGTGGTCCACTGCCTCCACAACCACGTCGAGGAGTTCGACCTCGACGAGCCGGTCAGCCTGGAGCTCACCGCGAACCATCCGCTGGCCTGGTATCCGCGGTAAGCGGGTCGCTTTCGGCGGTCGGATGTTTTAAACTGGGAGCGACCGGCGTCGCCGCTCAGAACGTGAACAGGAAGGGGATGACGTACGCGATCAGCAGCCCGACGAGGGTGACGGCCGCGCCGATGCCGACCTCGCGGCTGCCGAACGGTTGCATCGGGGCGGTCACGCGTTCGTCCGGGTCGGGCTCGTGAGTGTGGTCGTCCATACGCCGAAGTGGGTACGGGAGGCACATAAGAGCATCTGAACGGAGCGGTCAGTCCCGGGTCGACGCCTGCGTAGAGAAAATTCTTCCCACGACCGAATCGAAACGCGGGTCGAACGACTCGACGTCTCGGAGCGCTATGAGCGACTCACGAGCACCTGCGGAGGGCTCGATCAGAGCCGACGACGATTCCACGCGACCGCCCCAATAGTCGGCTTTGAGCGTCCATGATTCCGAGATGAGCAAGCCGCAACCGGATCGGCTCACTCACTCCGCAAGTGGAACGCCCGAACCACGTGTATTCCCCGTAGCCCGGAGGAGAAAAGATCTCTGACGCGGCCTCAGACGGCCTTGATCAGGATTTCGCCGTCGATGTCGACGTCTCCGTATTCACGGGTGTCGATGACAACCGTAAGGTCCACTGACTCACCCGAACCGAGTGCAACTGAGCCGCCCGGTGTCTGATTCGCGTTCCCGCCGACGATGGAATCATTGTTATTCGACGTTTTCTCTGGCGTGTAATTGCTCCCATTGAGGATATCCATCGGACCATCGCCCCATTTGCCGCTGCCCCAAATGGGATCCTCGTCTGGGTCACCGAAATCGTTGTTGACGAACACTCTGCAACTCTGCGTCCCGTTGTTGGTAACGGTGATGAGCTCCTCGTACTTCGTGACCGCGTTCTTGTTGACGTCGTCAAAGGTGAGTTCGAGCTTCCCGTCCGTCACCTGCGCGTACTCGTCCTCGGCGCCCTCGTAGTCATCGTTCGGTTCGAGGCCCAGGTTCGCGCCGTCGGCGTCACTCTCCGTCTCGACCGACACTGAGCGTTCCGCGCTCACGCTCGACATCGCACCCGTACCCACTGCAGCCGCGCTACCCGTTGCCAATGCACCTGCGCCAATGATGAACTTGCGTCGTTCCATGGTTGGTCTACCTCTGTTGCCGCACGCGACCCCCATTCGGGAACACGAGACATCCCGTGTCACCCAGGGTCGCTCTACTTCACCCATGGAGCGTATCCAGTATGGTTATGAGTCAGCAGAAGATGTTCTGGCGGGTTCTGAAGGTTCTACAGGGCTGTCCTGCACCGTTTCAAGAGTGCTCTGTTCCCTTCAGGCAGACCCTTCTCCGCCGATCGGTCGGCTCGCATCCTGGTTCGCTCGGTGAGAACACTGTCCCCTTTCGAACTCTGCCCAGACCAGAAGCTCACGCGTTTGGAGCGTCTGATAGATCGCTGCCGGCTACTCAACAGCTCGGCGCTTCGTCGACGATGACGCCGTCGCCAGCACCGCTATCGCTGAACTCACACGTGTCTGCGCCCCAGCCCGGATGTTGATAAATATTGCCGTTAACCTCGACAGCGACGACCCACCCGTCGAATTTTTCATTCTTGCCCGGTTCGATCTCGACCGATTCGTCCGTCTCGATGGAGGGATCGTCGGCGGACTTCCCGTTCGGGATACGATACAGGTCGACCTCGACCGTCTCTCCGTGCTGACTCTGATTCCCGACGTTGATCGTACCTCTACCCTTGTATCGAACGAGGCTGCCAGTCTCGTCGTCTCGGGTGACCACGAACTGGCGCGTCTCGGTATCACCGAACACCTTCGCGGAGACGCCTGCGCCCTCGACGGTGACCGTGACGACGACGTCGACTTCCTCGTCGGGGGACAGATTCGGTTCCGCGGTGACCGTCGCTGTTTCGCCGGACCCGAATTTGCCTTCCGGGACGATCGGCTCTCCGAAGTACTCGCTTCCCTCGTCGAAAGTGGCGTCGACGACCTCGACCTCCTGGGCGAATTGGTTCGCCACGGCCACCAGATCCACCGTCCCGTCGTCGTTCGTGTCATCAGGGAGG
Source organism: Halorubrum sp. AD140 (assembly GCF_034497445.1). Taxonomy (NCBI): domain Archaea; kingdom Methanobacteriati; phylum Methanobacteriota; class Halobacteria; order Halobacteriales; family Haloferacaceae; genus Halorubrum; species Halorubrum sp. AD140. Next base: position 13,708 of record NZ_JAXRUU010000046.1, on the reverse strand, counting down.
GTCCGATCGCGTGACTGGTACCCCACGAACGCCTCTTCGTCGTCGACGACGTTCACCGAAACTCCTCTCTCCGCCTCCATACTGCTGAACGCGCCGGTGCCGATACTCATCGCGCCGGAACTTGCGCCGCCGAGCAGCAGGATGAGGTTTCGTCGTTTCATTTGCGGTGATCTCACACTTCGTTCAGTCCGTTCAACGAGTCCTTCCCCCAAGGTTATGCGCTCCCGGAAGACCCGCAACCACTCCCTGAAACGTCACGTCAGGTCAGCTCCGGCGGCTCCTCGGGTTCGCCCACCTTCATCTCGGCGGTGTAGTACTTGTGCGTGACCGCGGAGAACGCGAACGCGACGACGATCGCGACCGTCCACGCCATGTCGGGCAGGAGGACGAACGGCCACGCGTTCAGCCACACCGCGCCGACGAGCGCGACCGCGACCGCCGAGAGCCCCACGTAGTAGTCGCTCCAGGGGATCTCCTTGCCCTCGACGACGTCCATGTAGAGGTCGACGTTCGTCAGCGCGGGCGTCGGCTCGACGACGCCGCGGTCCTTGTTGAAGCGCACGACGCCCGCCTCGTCCATCTTCGGCAGGTGCGACTGCTGGAGCGCCGTGTAGACGCGCTTGCGCTCGTTGCCCGTGATCTCGGCCATGTCGATCCCGTTCTCCCAGGCCGCGATCTGCTCGGCCATCTCGCCGATCGCGATCTGGTCCCGCTCCTCGCGTTTCAGCAGGTGCACCGCGAACCGTCGGCGCCGGTTCGCCAGCACCTTGAACAGCTCGTCGTTGGACACCTCCACCGTCGGCTCTGTCCCTCCCCCGTCGATCTGCTGTGCCGACGCCATTTCTGTCAGACACATATGAGTACGCCAACATAAATCCCATGGTTATGATAACTCGCTAAACTGTCTCGGAGTTCATACTGAGGCCAGTGGGTGTGGTCTGAAACGTCGATATTCGGGGACCAGAGGCGTCAAAACCCCGAAACAGATGACGGTATCCTCTCGTACGCTTCGACCGCGCTGAGGGATTTATATCATAATTAGTATTATTTTATTCACCTCCTTCTGGTTTCAGATGGTGCCTGAACTGTCGGAATCTGCTCTTCAGGATCAACCTGAAGCGGCCGAACGGGACCGCAGACTCGTGACGAGCTCGACGGTGTGATACTCGCGCACCTTCGTGCAGCCCATAACTATGTCCTGTCCCGGACACCGCTCGGTAGAGACACACTCATGTCCACCGTCCGCCGTACCCTGGCCCTCGTCCTGCTCCTCGTCGCCGCGGCGTCGCTCGCCTTCGCCACGGGCGCGGCGGTGGTCGACGGCCCGGCGGACACCTTCGCGGACGACGAGCTCGCGGTCCAGCCGGCCGACGGGCCGAACGGCGACTACGCCTACCTGAACGACGACGACGAGATCGCGGTCGACGTCTCGGCGTCGAACCCGAAGCTCGGTCCCGACTTCGAGGGCGTGAACGTCGGGACCGCGGGAACGATCGACGACGTCTTCGAGATCACGTACACGGGCGACGAGTACGCGCGCGTGTGGATCGAGAACGACGGCGAGAACGTCACCTTCGTCGCCGACGGCGGCTCGGTCGAGGGCGAGGCGAACAACGTCACGCTCGCGCCGAACGAGTCGGTCGCGGTCGGGCTCGCGCTCGACACGCGCGGCGAGGCCGCGGGGACGCGGCTGGGCGCCGACGAGTTCTCGATCAACGCCGAGGGCGCCGAGGCGGAGTCGGTCGAGGCGGCCGGCGGAACCGGAGGCGGAGGCGGCGACGGCGACAACGACCCGACGACGACCGTGCGGGCGCCGGGACCGGACGAGCGGGAGTTCACCGCGCGCGACGTCGACCGCGGGGACACGATACGGTTCGGCGCGGACGGGATGGCGCTCGACGGCGAGAACGTCACGCTGGAGGGGATCGACCTGGACGGCGTCGAAAGTGATAGCGTCGAGCTTGACGCCGCGGGAAGCCCGGATCCCTTCGAGAACGAGAGCCCGCTGGCCGCGCCGACGAGGCCGCGGGAGATGGCGTACCTCGCGCTCGACTACGACTTCGCGCCCGACGCGGTCGACGAGATGACGATCCGCTTCAGCGCGGACCCGGATCGCCTCAACGCGACCGACACGGAGCCGGAGGACGTGACGCTCTACCGGCAGACGGACGCTGGCGAGTGGGAGGAGAAGCCGGTCGAGGTCGTCGACGACGAGGTCGTCGAGATCCTCGGCCTCCCCGAGGACCGCGTGCACTTCCGCGCGACGACCGAGGAGTTCTCCACGTTCGCGGTGGCGGCGCGGGCGCCCCGGTTCGACGTGACCGAGGCCTCGGTCGCGCCGGAGGCGATCGAACCCGGTGAGGCGGTGACGGTCCGAGCGACGATGGAGAACGGAGGCGGCGCGGCCGGCGAGGAGACGGTCGCGCTGACCGCCGACGGCGACTCGGTCGCGAACGAGACCGTTGCGACCGAGTCGGTCGCGCTCGAACCGAACGAGACGGCGACGGTCGAACTCGACGGGACGTTCGAGGAACCGGGCGCGTACGACCTCGCGGTCGACGGGACGCCCGTCGGCACGGTCGTCGTCGGCGACCCGGCGGGCAACGGCGACGAGGGCGAGTCGGCGAACGCGGAGTCGGACGCGGCGAGAGACGACGACTCCGAATCGGGCGACGGACCGACCGAGGAGCCCGGCGGCGTCGACCCCGCGGCGCTCGTCGGGCTCCCGGTGCTCGTCGCCGTCGTCGTCGCGACGCTCGCGCTGTTCCGTCGGACGCCGCGTCCGTGAGCCGCGTCGCCCGTCGATCGCTCGGACGGTCGCTCCCCGCTCGCGGTCTCTCGGCGTCGGTCGGTCCTCAGGGCCGCGGGCGCCGACAGGCCTTAGCCGCTGGTCGACGTGGCTGGGGTCGTGACTGCACCCGCGCCCGACGAGCGCGACCGCGCCGCCGGCGACCGGAGCGAGGGCCCCGCCCTCCGGCGAGAGCTGCTCGCGAGCGTCCGGGCGCTCGACCTGCTCGTCTTGCTCGCGGTGCCGGCGGTCCTCGTCGCGGTCTTCGCGCTCCCGGAGTCGACGCGTCGGTCGCTCGCGTTCGCGTACGCGGACCCGACGCTTCGGAGCGCCTTCGTCGCGCACTACGTCCACCTCGACGCCGGCCACCTCGCCGGCAACGTGGTCGGCTACTGTCTCCTCGCGGGGACCGGCTACGCGCTGGCGGTCCTGGGTGGTGCCCGTCGGTTCTTCCTGACCGCGCTGGCGACGTTCCTCGCGGCGTTTCCGTTCGTTCTCTCGGCGCTGAACCTCGCCGTCCCGCGAGACGCGATCGGCTTCGGCTTCTCCGGGATCAACATGGCACTCGCGGGGCTGCTCCCGCTCCTGCTCTGGGCGTACGCCCGAGAGCGGTTCGTTCCGAACGCGTCCCTCGGCGCGTTGCCGGCGGCCTTCTTCGCGCTCGCGGGCTGGATCGCGCTGCTCGCGCTCCCGCTCCCGGACCCGACGAGCGACGTCGACCTCGCCGGCCTCGCCGGCCTCGCGACGGGCGTCGCGGGGGCGCTCCTCTCGGTCCTCTACGCGTCGTCCTCGGGTATCCGGCTCCGCGAGACCGCCCGCGACGGGGTTCGAACGGTCGCGTCTCGGCCGGGGGAGGGAGACCTGTTCGCCGTCGGTGTGGTCCTCGTCGTCGGCTACCCGATCGTCGGGTTCCCCGGCGACCCGACGGGAGCGGGGAGCGTGGTGAACCTGTACGTTCACCTGTTGGGCTTCTGTCTCGCCTTCATCGGCCCCTTCGCCCTCCTCGCGGTCGGCGTCTTCGACGAGTGAGTCCGACACTCCCCGCCGCATCCTGCACCGAACCACGAATTTATAACGTGTCGATTACATTCCACTATCGACGCCGCCCGCTCGCGACGCCGGCCGGAAGAGGTCCCGAAGGCACGGCGCCGACGCGACGTCGGTTCGACCCCGACGCGGCGACGACACCCCTCAGGTGCGGCACGCAGCCGAGACACGACACATGTCACCGAAACGCATCCTCTCGATAACGCTGCAGGTCGCGGCCGTGGTGGTCGTCCTCTCGCTCGTCGTCGGCCAGTTCCTCGGCCAGCCGATACTGCTCAGCTTCGTCGAGACCGGCAGCATGCAGCCGACGCTCGATCCCGGCGACGGGTTCGTCGCGATCCCCGCGCCGCTCGCGGGCGACGTCGGGACCGGCGACGTGGTGACCTTCGACGCCCAGGAGATCGAGGGGGGCGGACTGACCACCCACCGCGTCGTCGATGAGACGGAGCGCGGGTACGTCACGCAGGGGGACAACAACCCGTTCACCGACCAGGACGACGGCGAACCTCCCGTTCAGGACGCGGACGTCGTCGCGGTGGCGCTCCAGGTCGGCGGGAGCGTGGTCGTCATTCCGCACCTCGGCACCGTCGCGATGGGGATTCAGTCGGCGCTCGACTCGCTGCAGACGTGGCTGACGGTCTCGCTCGGCGTCCGCTCGCTCCAGGGGACCCAGGGACTGGCGTACGTCCTCTTCGGGCTCTCCGCGGTCGCGTACGTGGCCGACTGGTACCTGACCCGAAACGCGCGCGAGACCCGCGAACGCGACCGGTCTCGCGACGACGGCACCTCCGTGTTCGCGATCGTCGTCGTGCTCGCGCTGGTGTTGATGGCGACCGCGACCGCGGCGATGGTCGTCCCGGGGGGAACCCAGGAGTACGGCGTCGTGAGCGCGGAGTTCGAGTCGGACAACCCCACCGTCATCGAGCGCGGCACGAGCCAGGAGCTGGAGTACGTCGTCCCCAACGCCGGGCTGGTGCCGGTGTACGCGTACGTCACCCCGGACAGCCCCGGCGTCGACGTCGACCCCCAGCGGCTCTCGGTCGGCAGCCGGAGCGAGGCGGAGACCACGGTGACGCTGACCGCCCCGGAGGAGACCGGCTACTACCGGCTGTTCGTCGTCGAACACCGGTACCTCGCGGTGCTCCCGGCCGACGTGGTCGACGAGCTGTACGGCGTCCACCCCTGGGCGCCGATCGTCGCGATCAACGGGCTGCTCGGCGGCGGGATCGTCGGCCTCGGGCTGCTCCTCCTCGGCGGCGAGCCGGCCAGGATACGGTCCCGCGAATCGCGCGAGAAACCCCCGCTGTACCGCCGCGTCCTCCGCGAGTTCTACAGGTAATCGCATGAGTTCCTCGACACCCCCAGACGAAACCCGACTCCGGCTCCGAGCGATGCTGGACGCACAGTTCACGCTGCTCCTCGCGGTCTGTCTGATCGCGGCGGCGGTCGGCGGCGCCTTCGTCTACACGACGCACGTCGATCCCGGCACCGAGACGGAGACGCGGACCGCCTCCTCGTTCACCGTCGAGAGCGGATACAACCACTCCGCGGAGGTGACGGAGCCGAACTCCGTGTTCGAGACCGGAACCGTGCTCGACGACCGGGACACCTACTTCACGCGGATCGCGCCGGTGCTCGACGTGGCAGTCGAGACGACGTACGCGGCGGCGGACGCGGAGGACGTCTCGGTGCGGCTCGAATCGGTGCTCGTCGTCCGCAACGTCGGCGAAGACGGCGATACCGTCTACTGGAGCGAGCGGGAGACGCTGGCGGACGAAACAGTCTCGGACGTGGAACCGGACGAGACGGCCGCGGCGTCGTTCGCGCTCAACAGCTCCGAGGTCGACGCGACCGCGTCGGAGATCGAAGAGGAGATCGGCGCGTCGCCAGGGGAGACGGAGACGTTCGTCACCACCGACGTCGCCGTCGAAGGGACGATCAACGGCGAAGAGACCTCGCACTCCCGGACAATCGACCTGGGCGTCGACCACGAGGGCGACACCTACACCGTCGACGATCCCGGCGTCGAGTCTGACACCTCCGAGCGCACGGAGGAGGTGACCGTCGAGCGAAGCTACGGCCCGCTCCGATCGATCGGCGGTCCGCTCCTGCTGCTGGTCGGACTCGCCGGGAGCGGCGCGCTGGCGTACGCCCGCCGGGAGCGCGACCTCGCGCTCACACCGGCCGAGCGCGAGTACCTCTCGTTCAGCGACGACCGCGCCGAGTTCGCGGAGTGGATCACGACGTTCCGACTCCCGTCGTCCGTCCACGAGCGGCCCGAGGCGGAGGCGGAGAGCCTCCGCGACCTCGTCGACTTCGCGATCGACAGCGACACCGGCGTCGTGGCGGACCCCGAGACCGGCGCCTACCACGCGGTCGCGGGCGAGTTCGTCTACACCTATCGGCCGCCGGCCCTCGCTGACGCGGACGTCGCGGATGACGCGGAGGCTGTCGAGGCGAGCGGCGCCCCGGACTCGCCGGACGCGGCCGGCGAAACAGACCCCGATGACGCGGACCTGGACGGTCACGAGTCGACGGCCGACGTCGGCGGAGCCGAGTCGGACGAGAGCGCGTGAGGAAACGACGGCGGTCCGGCAGCGATGACCACTCACGCAACCTGCCAGGGAAAGTAACCTACTTGAGTGCGCGCGGGCAACCACCGACCGCAGTCCCGTGGTGTAGTGGCCAATCATAATGGCCTTTGGAGCCATTGACGGCGGTTCGAATCCGCCCGGGACTATTCCGTCGCGAATACCGCCGCCAGCGACAGTACTGCGTGCGGAGTCGACGTGGGAAACGGGACAGCGCCGAGTAACCGTGGTTCGATATCCGGCCGGAACCTCGTACTCGAGGTTCGGTCCCTCCAGTCGGAACCGGCGCGTGGCGCTCGGGTTCGGTGTCGGCCGTGACGGGTCGTCTTCCCGATCGGACGAACGACTGCCGGTGGAGTCGCCTCATGGCGTTCCCGCGTCGAAGGGGCCGCGTTCACTGCGAGGATGTCAGAGGCTCTCGAACACCTCGACTCCTGCCCGCGCGACTTCCATGTCCTCCTCGGCGCTGCCCCCGGAGACCCCGAGCCCGCCGACCACGTTGCCGTCCGCGTCCTCGAGCGGGAACCCGCCGCCGAACGTGACGATCCGCCCGCCGTTCGTGCCTCCGATCCCGTACAGCGACTCGCCCGGCTGTGCGACCTCCTGGATCGTTTCCGTATCCATCTCCAACGAGACCGAAGAGTAAGCCTTGTTCTGAGCGATGTCGATGCTCGCGATGAGCGCGTCGTCCATCCGGCGGAACGCGACGAGGTTCGCCCCCTCGTCCATCACCGCGATACACATCGGCACGCCGATATCCTCGGCTTTCACCTCGGCGGCCGAAATGATCTCCGTCGCCGTCTCCACTGATACGTTCGTCATTCTGTTTGTACTCCGTGTAACAGACACCTTGGAAATATAATAAACTATCATGTCTCTCCTCGTCGCGGTCTCGCACACGGTCGCGAAGCGGCTCTGGGCGGTGCAACACCGGTTCGCGGCGGCGGTCGAACTCGACCGACTCCGGTGACCGTCGTCCGGTCGCCGGCACGCTCTCACGGGTCGCCGACATGTGTGTCATTTTTTATCATGCGATCCGTGTGTTGGCGTATGAATCGAACGCAGTACCGCGACGCAGTCGTCCAGAACCGCCGGAAACACGGCTTCGAGCCGGTCGACGAGTACACGGACGGGTTCGACCCGGTCTGGGAGGCCCGCGACGAGGACGACTCGATCGGACGGGTCAGGATCCTCGCCACGCTCGTCGACGACGAGCCCGACCCCAGCCCGGAGGACCTCGCCGCGACCGCCGACGCGTTCCGCGACGTGCTCGTCGACCGCGCCACCGACCGATACGGGTCGACGACGCCCCTCGGCTACGTCGTCTTCCCGGTGTCCGACCCGGACTCGTCGCTCGTTCGCGCGGCGCACTCGTACACGGTCGCCCGGCGTCGGACCAACGTCTTCCCGCTCGTGTACGACTGCGAGGCGGAGACCCTCTACCGCCACGATATCCCGCGGCTGAAGGGTCGCGGGATCTACCGTCGACAGGCCGAGGACGCCGAGCGGCTGTTCGAGGTGTAGGCCGATCGGTCCCCGTTGAGGTCACTGCGCGGACTCTCGTGGCTCCTCCGAAACCGTCTTCCGATGAATCGAACGTAGACGGGCTCACAGCCCGCTTCAAGTATCGCTTGAATCGAATTCAGGTCCCTCCTTCGTGAGATCAACCGCCTCAATACTATGCGGATAAGTGCCAGTAAAACTGGGCAATGAGTGTTGGAGCTGGCTCTCCACGTGGTAGCCGATGACACGATGGCGGCGCCTCGCCATCGCACTGGTTGCGCTCTCGGTCGTCACCGCCGGCATCCCGATGACCGGGGCCTTTTCGAACGTCTCGGCCGAGCGAACGGTCTCGGTCGATGTCGCGGACGACGACGACGCGCTCCTCTCTTTGGAACCGTCTACGGGTCCCAACGGCGTGTACGCCGAGCAGTCGGACGGGACCTTGGATCTGAACTTCGACGGCAGCGGCACGCTGGCGTCAGGGTTGAATCCGGACGCGACGACACACGCGGACGACGTGTTCGTGACGACGAACCGCGGGACGCAGCCGGTTCGGCTGACTGTCGACGACACTCCTCCCGGTCTCCGGTTCTACGCCGAAGACGGAGACCGGTCGCGGCGGATCGACGGGAACGATCCCGAGTCCGTCACGCTCGGCGTCGGTGAGGCGACGAACGTCTCGGTGCGTATCGACTCGACAAACGAGAGCGCGCTCGAAGCGGTCGATTCGGTGAGCATCGAGGCGACCGCGTCTGACGATGTTGGCGACGCGCCGAACGACGGCGAGGACGGAAGCGACGGGGGCGAGAACGAAACCGGAGACGGCGGGGACGAAGGCACACCGAGTGACGGCGGAGACGACACCGGAGTTCAGACCAGTGTCGACGACGGCGTCCTGCGTGCGACCGGCTCGGCGACTGCCGGGGAGTCGGTCGCCTTCGATCTCGGTGCGGTAGACAACGCGAGCCAGGACGACGTCGCGGTCGAGACGACGGAGATCACGTACGCCGACGACGTCGACGCGGTGAACACGACCGTCTCGGTGGCAGACACGGAGCGTCCCCCCGGCGACAGAGAGGCGCCGCCAAACGCGTCGGTTCGGACGTATCTCGACGTCTCCCACCCGGAGACCTCCGACGCCGCGATCGAGAACGCCTCGTTCCGATTCGTGCTGCCACACGAGGCGGGCACCGACGCCGGGTCCGTCTCGCTGGTTCGGTACAACGAGACGCGCGACGCGTGGGAAACGGACTCGACGACCGTCACGTACGTGGAGAACAGCTCGGCGGGATACGTGTACGAAGCCCGTACGGAGCGTCTCTCCCTCTTCGCTCTCGTCCAGACTGCTCGGGGCATCTACGTCCAGTCGAACGGAACGCTGGAAGCGGTCGATTCGAGCCTCACGACCGATCCCGAGACGGACTTCCCGGCGGACACCTACGGAACGTACCGCGACCGCGCGTTCAACGCCTCATACTGGCAGGCGGACGCCACGAGCGACGCGGACGACGCCGCCGCGGTCATCCGCGAGGAGCTCCGGTTCGATCTCGAGAACGCCACCAAGGACGCCGCGATAGATCAGGCCGTCTCGTACGCGGACGACACACTCCAGACCACGGTAGGGTTCAGCGGTATCGGGACCGCGGTGACGGCGCTGGACGTCGCGCTGAAGTCGGACGAGTTCGCCGGTTCGTACGGGACCGGCATCCAAAAACAGGCGATAGCGATCCACGTCGACCCCGGCACCGACTCGTACGACGAACTTCGCGCAAACCTCGACGCGCTGGAGCGGAACACCGCCGAACTGAAGCGAACTGACGACGAGGCGAAAGAAGACAGGCTGCTCGAGGAGCGTCAGTCTCTCCTCCGGGAGACGTACCTGCTCTTGCCCACCTACCTGAACGACGTCCACGGCGACGTCGTCGGAAACGCTGCCGGGATTGAGGACCCGCAGGCGTACCAACAGATCCGGTCCGACGTGGAGTCACTCCGGCTGCTCGTCGAACTCGACTACGAGGAGACGACGGAAAAGCGATACGGAGCGGCTAACACGTCGCTGCCGCGCGAGACGTCGATGCCGACCCACGGTTGGACCGCGTTCGGCGACGCGAACGTGTACGACACGATGGACCACGGCGACGACTACGCGGTGTTCGAACTCGACGCCGCCGCGGGAACCGACGACGCGGACGCCATCGACGTCACAGTCGCCGGCGCGAACGCCGCCGACCTCGAGACGGTGGTCCTCTCCGATCGCCCGGACGACCCGCGGACCGTCGAAGGTCGAGAGCTCTCCGAGGGCGGGGAAGAGAGACTCACCGACACGATCGACGACCCCGCGGACACGACCTACGTCGTCGTACGCGCCGGGGGGAGCCGTGGCCCACTGAAGCTCACCGCGAGCGGTGAGGGCGGATCCGTCGACGCATCCGTCGTCGAGCGAGCAGGTCCGGACGTCCAGCGTCCGGAGGCCGACCTCGTCTCGGGGCCCGACCCGGTGACGCTCGCCGACGGCGACGCCGTCTACCCGACGAACGACAGCGACACCGATCTCGCCTGGGACCTCTGGGACGCCAAGACGCCGACCGACGACCTCGAGTACCGATTCCGCGACGACGACGGCGACGGGTTTGCTGGCGACGAAGACGGGGACGGCTGGACGGCGTGGGAGACCGCGCCCGATGACGGCCGGGTGACGCCCGATCTCTCCTACGGTGACGGTCTCACGCGCGTCCAGCTCCAGGTTCGAGACGACGCCGGTCGCACGACCGTCCGGAACGCCGACGTGGTCCGGACTGCCGGTCCTCCGACCACCGACGTCGCCGCGCCGCTCGCCAGCGATCCAACCGCTGGCGACCTGTACGTCAGGGTGCTTCCCGAACGACGCATCGAGTCCGTCGAACTACAGTACCGCCAGGTCGGTCAGTCCGACTGGACCGACTGGCAGACCGTCCGAGACGACGAACTGGACGGATTCGGCCGTCTGTCTTCGCCGACCGAGGGGGAGATCGAGGTCCGGGCGCGTGCGACGAATCTCGCGAACGAGACCGGCGAGTGGGCGACGGAGACGCTCACTTACGACCCGCCGGACGCCGACCCGCCGGAGATCGAGGCCGAGTCGATCCCGCCGAAGCGCCCGACGCTCGTCGACGGCGAGGAGGTCGAGCGACGCGTCGTCGCGAACGAGTCGGTCGAGCTCTCGTGGGGCGCCGAGGACGAAGTGACGGCGACAGACGACCTCGAGTACCGCGTCCGCGTCGACGGGGACTCGTGGTCGGAGTGGGACGCCACCGAGAACGGTCGCGTCGACGTCGGCGTCGACGCCGCGAGGGCCGGGACGGACGTGACCGTCGAGGTTCGAGACGAGGCGGGGAACGTCGCATCGCGGTCGGTGACGCTCGTCCGTGACGACGACCCGCCGGCTGTCGACGTGAACGCGACCGACGACGTGACCGGCGCGGTCGTCGATCCGAGCGCCGACGAACCGCTGTCGACGGTCGAGCTCCAGTACCGAGCCGACGGCGAGGAGTCCTGGACTGACTGGGAGACGCTCAGGTCGACCCAGCCCACGGTTGTCGACTTGGACGACGCGGGTTCGTTCGAGCTCCGGGCTCGCGGCGTCGACACCGCAGGTAACGTCGGCGATTGGACGGGTCCCGTTCCGTTCTCCAGCTTACCGGCGGACCGTTCAACGTCGATCGGCGACGAGGACGACAAGGAGTTCACCGGCGGGACGAACGGCTCGTACGAGATTCCGAACGCCTCAGAGATCGGATCGAGCACGGCGGCGGGGGTCGTCGCCTACAACGCCCTCGTCGACGAGATCGACGGCGAACTGCTCTTGGACATGTACGTGACCACGCGCGACGGCGACCGCTATCCGATCTCGTCGGTCGAGTTCACCGAGGACGAAAACCAGACGGTCAGCGCCGACCTTCCGGGGAACCTGACAGACGACGCTCGGCTCGAAGTCGACGTCGAGGGGAACGGAACGGTCGTCCTCGACAGCCTCCGGGCCGTCGACGCGACGCCCGACGCCCCGCCGCTCGCCGCGTCGCCTAGCAACGTCACCGTCGGGAGCGACGTCACCGTCTCCGCGCCCGGCGACTGGACTGCCGGCGACGAGGTCGTCGCGTACGAGTGGGACCTCGACGACGACGGCGAGTACGAGCGGGAAACCGCGGCCGCGAACGCGACGACGGCGTACGACGATGCCGGCGAACGGAACGTCACGCTTCGCCTGACCGACGCGTTCGGCGCGTCCGCGACGAGCCAGACGACGGTGCGAGCGAACGCGCCGCCGACGGCCGCGATCGAAGCCGACGAACCGGGATTGACCGGCGAGTCCATCGCGCTCGACGCGGGCGACAGCGAGGACACCGACGGGGAGGTCGACGCCTACGAGTGGGACCTCGACGACGACGGAGCCGTCGAGGAGACGGGATCTACCGCCGCCGTCGACTTCGACGACGACGGGACCTACCCGATCTCGCTCACGGTCACCGACGATCAGGGGGCGACGGACACCGTCGAGACGAACGTGACCGTCGAGAACCGTCGCCCGACCGCGGCGGCGACGGTCAACGATTCCGAGCCGACGGCCGGAGAGCCGGTGACGTTCGACGCGGGCGAAAGCAGCGACCCCGACGGAGAGGTCGACGCCCACGAGTGGGACCTCGACGGTGATGGCGAATTCGAGCGCACGGACGCCGACCCGACCGCCGTCTTCGAGGAGCCGGGAGAACGGACTGTCGCGGTCCGCGTGACCGACGACGACGGGGCGACGAACGAGACGACCGTCACCGTCGACGTGAACGCGCCGCCGTCGGCCGCGATCGACGCCGAATCCCCGGTCCTGACCGACGAGGAAACGACCCTCTCGGCGGCCGACAGCGACGATCCAGACGGTGAGATCGTCGCGTACGACTGGGCGATCGGAGGGGCGAGCGACGCCGACGGCGTGGAGGCCAATCGCTCGTTCGACGACGATGGAACCTACGAAGTGGTTCTCACCGTCACCGACGACCAGGGTGCGACCGACACGGCCGCGACGAACGTGACCGTGGAGAACCGCCCGCCGACGGCGGTCGGTGCCGTGACGACCGAGGTTCCGGTCGTCGGAGAGCCGGTGGCCTTCGACGCGGGCGAAAGCAGCGATCCCGACGGGGAGATCGAACGGTACGAGTGGGACCTCGACGACGACGGGGAGTTCGAATCGAACGCGTCGTCGCCAACCGCCACTTACGACGACCACGGGGAGCGGACCGCGACGCTGCGCGTCGTCGACGACGACGGGGCGACGAACGAGACGACGGTTCGGTTCGACGTGAACGCGCCGCCCGAACCGGCGCTGGACGCGAGCGATCCCGAGCTGACCGACGACGCGATCGACCTCGACGCGAGCGAGAGCGAAGACCCCGACGGAGAGATCGAACGGTACGAGTGGGACCTCGACGACGACGGGCGTACCGAAACGTCCGGGCCCGACGCCGCCGTCGACTTCGGCGACGACGGGGTGTATCCCGTCACCCTCACGGTCACTGACGACGACGAGACGGCGAGGTCGACGACACGGAACGTGACCGTCGAGAACCGTCCGCCATCCGCCGAGGCGTCCGTCAACGACACGACACCGCTCCTCGGCGAGGCGGTCGGGTTCGACGCCGACGACAGCGTCGATCCCGACGGAACGGTGGCCGGCGCGGCGTGGGACCTGGACGCAGACGGCGACTACGAGGTGAACGGCACCGACGCAGTCGGGTCGTTCGACGAACCCGGC